>MGVF01000138.1:6434-27303 GCA_001800355.1 Elusimicrobia bacterium RIFOXYA2_FULL_50_26 | reverse complement strand
CCTCATTTGGATTGATGAAGATGGTAAGTTCAAGAAATATCAAATCGTGAACGACTGAAATCGGTTCGGGATTCAATCGTGCGCCCGTTTAGATTCTCTGAATCGACAACACGAGTGTTTCAGTGGCCATTGAGGATTTAGGGGACGGAGTTAGGTGATTAGGTATTGGGACATGACAGAACTTCGACGATGGGATATTGCCATCGAACACGAATACCTAATCACCTAACTCCGTCCCCGATGCTTCCCGGAAATGCTTTAAAAATTTGATCCCGTTATTTTTGCATGGGCGATTTAGTTGTTTTAGCGAATAGTTGGTTTGTTAAATCATGGCTGTCCAAATTAAGTAGTCATACCACGCGAAAGCGGGGTATCCAGAGGTTTTAGCGTCGTGCTGGATTCCGGCTTCCGCCGGAATGACGACGCGGACAATTCCAAATACTGAACAGTTTTTTCGACGGTGAATATTATCTAAATTGGACATGTATGTTGTTAAATATGAAATTACTGCTTTTGGCATTGTTGTTTATTTCGGCGGATGTATATGGGGAGCAATGGTTTGCTCCGGTACAGATACAGAACCGTAACGATGTTCGTCAATTGAAGCTCACGGAAATAGGGGAGTATGGTATCAGGAGGAAGGCAAGGCCGGGTGTGCCCAGCCATCTGCACACAGGCATAGACATTAAGCGGCCGAATAACAACTATGAGAGTGAACCCGTCTTGCCAGCCTGCCCCGGTAAAATAATCAGCATAAGGTATGACGGGCCTTTTGCTCAGATTATCATCGAACATAACGGGCTTTGGACGGTGTATGAGCATATCGCTGATATAAAATGCAGGGTTGGAGAGGCCGTTGATCCGCAGCTGCCGATTGCCAGATTTTTTAATAAAAATGAACTTGATAAATATGGTTGGAAGTTTGATCATTTTCACTTCGAGGTTATGAAGGCTAACCCTATACCTGTAGCACACACCAAAGTACACCCTGACCGGTTCTTCAATACGTATGCTTTACTGTGTTATGAAGAAAGTAGCCTGGCTGAACGGTATTTTAATCCTTTGGATTTCATACACCGGCAACAAAATCTGGACGTTAAACCCGGAATTTGCAATAGGACGCGGAATTCGTCGAACAATGCGGGACTTTTTCTTCCGAAAAAAGCTCAACCGTAGTCAACGCTACGCTTTCGCTTTTTTCGTCGAAAAAGCCTCCGCCTTGTTCGCCTCGGTTCTCGCGCCTATTGCAAAATCCGGGTTAAAAGAGGAGAGGGACAATGAACATCGTAAGGTTCACGGCAATTCTATTTTTGTTGTGTGTGGCAAGTTTATTACGTTGTGATGTTGCCAGCGCGGAATTAAAAATTCTTACTGTCACCCCGCTGGGCGCGACCGATGCCAGGGACGCATCCAATACCATTGCAGTAACTTTTGATAAACCGATTGTTCCGCTGGAACAATTGCCTGAAGGAGACGGGGCGGGGCCTTTAATCATTAAGCCGGCTATAAAGGGACAATACCGCTGGCAGGGAACTTCCACTCTTTCTTTTACGCCTTCGGAGCCTTTGGCCGCGGCCACGGAATATGAAGTGACAATACCTGGCAAACTGAAATCACAGATAACCGGCGATGTCTTGAAGGATAATTATTCGTGGCGATTCGAGACGGTAAGGCCTAAGCTTGTGTACAGTAGTCCGAGAGACGGAGAAGGTTGGGTGAGTCTGGATGAAAGCATTATATTGTTTTTCAATTTACCGATGGACCCGAGGAAGGTAAGGCCGGGTGGCGCGGGCAAACCGGCCATAAGAATATTCGAGTTAGACAGTAACGGCAAAAAAAGTGATGCCGATTACAATATCGTCCGGAACGCGGTTGCAAAAGATTTTGAGAACAGGCGCATTTATATTCCCGAGAAACTTTCAAACACGCTGATTCTTTTTCCAACAAGGCCGTTAAATAAAGGCTGCACATATATAATTGATATTGAACAGGGATTATTGGCCAGGGAAGGTAATTTAGGGACGTTAAAACCGCAGGCCATCCGTTTTAAAGCGTTTGCCGATTTCGCATACATTTCACCTGTGGAAGGTGAACGAGTTACTCCGGGATATGGATTGAACTTGAAGTTCAGTAATCCGGTCAGGAACTCCGACCTCATAAAGCATTTCCGCATTGATCCTGAAATAGAAATAAATGACGATTATTATGGCCACGACGAATTCTCCTCATGCTCATACAATGCATTTGAAAATGACGTTTTTTGTTGGTCAAATATTCCCGTGAAACTCAAAGCCGGTACTACCTGCCAGATAATGATTGACGGGGCATTGGAAGATAAGTATGGTCAAAAGCTGGGGAAAGATATAACGGTAAATATAAGGGTGGATGATTTTCCTTCACGTATGGACATGCCGACCGGCGTAGGTATTGTCGAAAAGTATTTGCCGAAGCTCAGGCATCCGATTACTCTTTTAAACATTGAAGAATTAAGATTGCAGAAAGCCATGATCCCGCCAGAATCTATTGTTCCCTTTGCCCGGGAGTGTTATGACAAATCTTACTGCAGCTTTTCTCCCGTGTCTGGTTTTAACGTGGATAGAATGTGGTATCCAAAAATAAATAGGAATGAAAGAACGCTTCTGCCGATAGAGCTTAAGGAATCCCTGGGCGATTCTCTCAACGGTATGGTTTATTTGCAAGTCAGCCATGAAGACGAGTTTTATCCGAAGAATTATCGCTACCAGAATGCGCTTTTGCAGGTGACGGGATTGGGAATTACAGGCAAGTTTTCGCCTGACGGTAATTTGATTTACGTTTCATATCTTAAAACAGCCATGCCGGTTAAAGAGGCGGATATTGAATTAAGGGACGACAGCAATAAAGTTCTGTGGAGAGGCAAGACAAACGGTTTCGGTTTTGCGGCAACGCCCGGTTGGGAAGACTTAAATATCGTTCCCGCGGAAAGATGGAAAAAGCCGAGGTTATGGGTTGTTGCCAGAAAAAACGGAGATCTTTCATTTATTCATTCCGACTGGGGAACGGGAATATATCCGTACCATTTCAATATTGATTATGACTGGTCTCCCGCCTGTCCTGTGTACCAGGGATATATATTCTCCGAGCGTGGCATTTACCGGCCGGGCGAGCCGGTCTATATCAAGGGAATATTAAGAGAGAAAAGACAGGGCAGGTGGCAGATACCCAGGATAAAAGATTACAAAATATTCATTAAAGATTCACGGTCAACAGAAGTGCTGAGGTCTACGATTACAGTGTCGGGTAATGGTTCATTCGATTTTGTGTACACCATTGATAAGAATTCTCCGACAGGTTATTATTCGATTTATGTATGGCAAATAGATGCTCCGGAGAATACGAAGAATGGCAATGACGGGGGATATTCTTCATATAACGACAGAAATATCAGGCTTTCTTCATCTTTTAGAGTGGAAGAATACAAGCCAGCTATTTTTGAGGTAACAACCAGGAATGATAGAGAGGAATATATTACAGGCGATACGGTAACCGTAAAAGTAAATGGGCGATACTTGACCGGTTCTGCAATGGCCGATGCAGAAATTAACTATTCCGCAAGGCTTGTCCCCGGTGGATTTGCTCCTGAAGGTTGTGACGGCTATACGTTCGGCACATATGATTGGAACGGGGGTGAATATTCCCACGGCGACCGTACAATTGTTTCCGGTTCAGATAAACTTGACAGGGAAGGCGTATTCACGTTTTCGTATATGCTTAAACCCGGAGGCGGACATGGCAGTTACAATGTTATCAGCGAAGCCTCGGTAACCGCTCCTGACAGGCAGAAATTATCGGGGCGGGCGGTTACTACAGTCCATGGCGCCGAGTTCTATATCGGATTAAAGTCAGAGTCAACGTTTATTGAGAAGGGTAGTTCTTTTAAAACCAATGT
Source organism: Elusimicrobia bacterium RIFOXYA2_FULL_50_26 (assembly GCA_001800355.1). Taxonomy (GTDB): domain Bacteria; phylum Elusimicrobiota; class Endomicrobiia; order Endomicrobiales; family XYA2-FULL-47-53; genus XYB2-FULL-50-12. The sequence continues at coordinate 23,375 of MGVF01000138.1, read as the reverse complement.
TGTTGCGGTAAATTCCAAAGGCCGGAGAATATCCGGAAAACTGCTTGAGTGCAGCCTTGTCCGCAGGGAATGGCGATCCGTTAGAGTCGGCGGAACGGGCAGAAGGTGGGAATGGCAAACGGAAGTAAAGGACGTCATGGTAACCACATTTACGATAGTTTCCAATCAGGCGCCTTATGCATGGAGTTATCAACCCGATAAATCCGGATACTATTATTTAAGAGTTAATGCCACGGACGATCGCGGAAATGCTGCAAGCTCATCGCAATATTTTTACGTAACCGGGCAGGATTATTGTGGTTGGCAGAGAGAGGATACGGATAGAATCGAGCTGGTATGCGATAAAGTCAGGTATAAGCCGGGGGAAACGGCGAAAATTCTTGTGAAATCGCCTTACGAATACGCCAATGCAGTCATTACACTTGAGCGGGAAGGCATCATTACTCAATGGTTAACTACGGTAAAGGGAAGCGCCGATACGATAGTTGTGCCTATAAAAAAAGATTATTTACCCAATGTATATGTGTGCGTAATGCTCTACCAGGGCAGAACAAGCGAAAATAAATTTTCTGAAGAAGAGGATGAAAATGGAGATAAACAGGATTTAGGAAAACCTTCATTCAAAATAGGATATACCAACCTGCCGGTTGATGCCGACGAAAAACGCCTTACGGTTAATGTTGCCACCGACAAAAAGGAATACAGGCCGGGCCAGCAGGTGAATGTCAGTTTAAAAGTAGCCGATAACCGCAACAAAGGCACGCCTTGCGAAGTGGACGTTGCTGTAAGTGATCTGGGAATACTGAATCTGATCAATTATGCCACGCCCAATCCTTTCCCGTACTTTTATGGATCAAGACCGCTGTCAGTTGAAACTGCGGAAACGCGCCTGCACATGATCGGGCAGAGAAATTATGGCGAAAAAGGTGAAAATCGCGGTGGCGGCGGAGGATTCATCGCCGATGTGGACCCGAGGTCGAAATTTATTCCCACCGCGTACTGGAATCCGAAAATAATTATAGATAGCGGTGGTAACGCCCGGTTTTCTTTTATACTTCCCGGCAATCTGTCTTCATTCAGAGTCATGGCTACGGCACATACCAAAGACTCCTCTTTCGGTTGCGGGGATACGCGTTTTGCCGTGAACAAACCGCTTATGTTAAAGCCGAGTTTGCCGCGATTTGTCATGCCGGGTGATAAATTCAGCGCAGGTGTTTTATGCCATAATAATACACAAGCGGATGGGAATGTTTTAATCCAGGTTGAAGCTACAGGAATCGTGCTGGAAGGCGGAAACAGCAGGGAAGTAGAAGTTAAAAGAGGTGAGGTTAAAGAGGTTGTCTTTAACTTTGTAGCGAAAAAACCGGGAAATGCGGAATTTGTTTTTAAGGCGGCGCTTGGGCAGGAGACTGACGGGTTGCAATGGACGGTGCCTGTCAATATGCCCCGACAAACAGAGGCAGTCGCAACATATGGCTCTACCATTGACAGCGCTAAAGAAGCTGTAAAGATACCTTCGAATATATGTGATGAAGCAAGTTCCTTAAACCTCGCTATTTCACCTACCGCGCTTGTGGGCGTCAAGGGAGGGCTTGAGTATCTCTTTGAATACCCATATGGCTGCCTGGAACAGAAAACATCAAAGGTGCTGCCGCTTATTCTGGCAGGCAAGTTTATTGATACATTTAATCTGGCGCCTTTGAAAGAACATGGCGGCGCGGAAATAATAAACAGTTATATTAAAGAGGCGGTTGAATTTCAACATAGTTCAGGTGGGTTCAGATTTTGGAAGGGGGGTAATGGCGTAGCTTCTCCTTATTTGACATGTTACGTTGCCTGGGTGCTCAGCCAGGCAAAAGACCGGGGGTATGCCGTTAACCCTGATGTGATCGCGAAGGCTTGCAATTATCTGAAAGCGTATTTGAGGGATGATAAAAGCGTATGGGCATGGCCATATGGCGCTAACGCAGGTTTGACGACAAAAGCGTTTTGTGTATATGTTCTCTCGTTGAATGGTTACCACGAACAATCATACATCAATGACCTCTATTCAAGGCGTGAGCAAATGTCGTTACTGGGAAAGATATACCTGCTAAAGGCGATCCATTATGAGAAAATGAATCAGGCGCTGGTTGACACTATTGTGCAGGAACTTAGTAACAGGGCGAAATACTCGCCAACTGAAATTCACTTTGAAGAACATTTTACCGACGGCATGGAATGGATATGGAATTCGAATGTGCGCACCACCGCCGCAATTTTGCAAGGTATCCTGGAAGTTAAGGGTGAATTTCCTAACGCCGAGAAAGTGGCTAAATGGCTTGCAAGTCAAAGAAAATCAGGGCGATGGACGAATACGCAGGATAATACCTATGTGTTCTATGCTTTTAATGAATATGTAAACAGGTATGAAAAGGAAAACCCTGATTTTACCGCGATAGTTACGCTGGAAGGCAAGGATGTGCTAAACGAAGTTTTCAAAGGCAGGACATTAAACTCCACGGCAATTAAAATTCCGGTAAGCGGTTATTCGCGGGACGTTTTATTGCCCGTAGATTTCCGCAAGACGGGCGCCGGCAGATTATACTACGATTTACGGATGATCTATTCCCCGTTGGGGGAATTGAAAGCCAGGAACGAAGGCATTTACGTTGAAAAGAAAATCGAAACGTTCAAGGGTGGTATTGACGGAAATAAATATCAGCTATCAGGAAGGTATAAGGTAACTTTAAAAGTAAAAAGTGATCAGGATCGGCGCTTTGTGGTCGTAGACGACCCGTTACCCGCCGGCTTCGAAATAGTGGATATGAGTTTTGCGACTGAAAGCAGCGAAGAAGCCCGGCAATTTAGTCAAACACTTCAAGATGACGGCAGCAGTTGGTGGGGCGGTTTTGACTATAGTGAAAAATATGACGACCGGGTTCTGTTATTCGCCAATTACCTTGAGCATGGAGAGCATACGTACACATATCTTATGCAGGCGACAACCGCAGGCGAATTTTTCATGCCTCCGACAAAAGCTGAAGAAATGTACACGCCTGAAGTGTTCGGGAGAACATCCCAGGGAACCGTGATAATTAAATGAAGCTTTTGAAGACGGCGCTGGTAATCGTCGCCGGTATCGGCGTTTCGGTTTATTCTTATGCGCGACTGTCCAAAATAGATGACGTTAAAATGTCATCCTTGAAGATAACCGATCGTAACGGCGTTTTGCTGAAAGAAATGCATTCCTGCAAATATGGTACGGCATACCCGGTAAACCTTAACGCGGTTCCCAGGCACTTTATTGACACGTTGTTATGCGCCGAAGATAAGCGTTTTTATCGTCATCCTGGAATTGATCCCCTGGCCATAACCCGCAGCCTTATACTTGATATAAGGCGAATGGAAATCGTCTCGGGCGGATCTACTATTACGCAACAGCTGGCTCGTAATACGGGCAATCGTCCCAGGACACTGCCGAATAAGCTCAGAGAAGCTGCGCAGGCGGTATGCTTTGAAATCCGTTATTCGAAAGATAAGATTCTACAGGAATATCTAAACCGCGTGCCGTTCGGAAACGGGGCATATGGCGTAGAGGCCGCCTCGCGCCTGTATTTCGGTAAATCAATAAATAATGTAACGCTTTCTGAATCGGCCTTTCTGTGCGCTATACCGGCTTCGAATAAATTGTACAATCCTTATAAAAGATTACCTTTTACGCTTAAAAGACAGAAAAGGATTCTGACATCCCTTTATATTGACGGGCTTATAAACAGGGAACAATACCTGGCGGCGTTAAATGAAAAATTAACTTTGTATCCTAAAAAGAATGCATTCCTTGCGCCTCATTTTTGCGATTTGGTTGCGGATAGATATAAAGGTTATGATGGAGAATTGAAAACGACGCTCGATCTGAATATCCAAAGAAAAATTGAATATATTATTGCCAACCATATGGCTAAGCTGGCCATGGCAAATGTGAATAATGCTTCGGTGGCCGTAATTGATAATAAATCTTGCGATATACTTGCTTTGGCCGGCTCGGCAGATTTTTTCGACGAACTTAACCAGGGGCAAGTCAACGGGGTTACGGCATTACGCCAGCCGGGATCATCTCTGAAGCCTTTTGTTTACGGCCTCGCATTTGGAAACGGAATGAATGCGGCGGATACGTTGTCTGACATCAAATCCAGCTTTGAGATACCCGGGGGCGGCTTATTTATGCCAAAAAACTACGATAAGGAATACCACGGTATGGTTCGCGCAAGGACTGCGCTGGCATGCTCATATAATGTTGCGACAGTCAATATTTCAGAGAAATTTGGATCAGACATTCTGCTGGCCAAACTGCGCGAAGCGGGTTTTAAAAGCCTTAACAGGGATGCCGGCTTTTATGGCCCCGGTTTGTCGCTGGGTTCCGGCGAAGTAACACTCCTTGAACTTGCCAGGGCATATTGCGGACTCGCCAACGGAGGAATGTTGAAGGGTTTGAGAATGATTTTGACAGAGCCGCAAACGGATATGGGGCGGTTTTTCAATAGAAGGGTCGCATATCTTATTACTGATATTCTTTCCGATAACAGCGCGCGCGCTCCGGCGTTCGGCGAGTTCTCTCCGTTAAGCTTTCCTTTTAAGTGCGCTGCAAAAACCGGAACGTCAAAAAATTTCAGGGATAACTGGACGGCCGGCTATACACCTCGATATACTGTCGCTGTCTGGGTGGGCAATTTTGACGGGAAGCCGATGTACAGCGTTTCGGGAATTTCGGGGGCGGGACCCATATTCAGGGATATAATGCTTGCTCTTGAAATAAGAAATCCCGACCGCGATTTTGAAAAGCCGGAAGGCCTGGCCCGGCAAGAAGTTTGCGCAGTTTCGGGTGAAGTGCCGACGAAGTATTGCAGCGAAACGATAAACGAGTTATTTATAAAGGGGAATATCCCGTTAAAACATTGCACAATTCACCAATCAGTCAAAATAGACAAACGCAATAATCTGCTGGCTTCCGTGGATTGTCCTCGTGAGTATCTGGAAGAAAAAGTATATAAGGTATATCCTTCAGAATACTATGAATGGGCAACGAGTGCAGGGGTTGAAATGCCTCCTTGTGAAGTTTCACGATTGTCTGGCACTGGAGAAGCTGAAGGAATGGCAAATGAATGTTACGTGGAATTGCCGCGGGATGGTGACGTATACAAAATAGACCCAATTTTGCGAAGAGATTATCAGGAAATACCATTGAAGCCTAAAGTTAATGAGGACGTCAAACATCTTAAATGGCGCATTGATGGCAAGGAGATAATTTCCGATAAATATCCCTTCATCGTTTACTGGGAACTTGAACGGGGAAAGCATAAAATTGATTTTTCCGCATATACAGGTAACAATATTTTAGAGAGCAACAAGATAGAAATAACAGTCGTCCCCTGATCGCAAACTTTGGGGACGTTGTTTCTCACTATGCATAACTCATATCTCTCGGGAGTCCTGGCAGAATTAAAATACCGTATCAATATCACTGCAGAATACATTCCCGAAAACATACTCTGTGTTGACCCGAGTTATGCATAGTGAGAAACAACGTCCCCAAAGTTGACTTGAAAGTAATTAAATCTTTTGCTTTGATATAGGTGTAACACTGCGGAGTGTTGGTAGCGGGGAGTGCCTGCAAAGGAGGGTTATAAGATGATTATGGAAGCTATAAAGGAAAAGAAACAGGAAGTTAAGATGGATATAGAGGCTATGACGGAAGTGTATGCGAAGCTTGCAATTCCCGGGGCGCCGCATAAGATGCTTGCGAAAATGGAGGGAAGCTGGATCACAAGAAGCAGGATGTGGATGGACCCGGATAAGCCGCCCGAAGAATCTGTGGGAACAAGCCAAAATAAAATGATTTACGACGGCCGGTTCCTTCAGCAGGAGTACACCGACACAATGAGAGGCAATCCGGTTGCCGGGATGGTTATAACAGGATTCGACAACAATACGAAGAAATATGTTACGGTTTCGTTTGGCTCGATGAGCAGCGGCATGTATCTTTTTGAAGGTACGGCCAGCGCTGACGGGAAAACCATTACTCAGGAAAACAGTTATGTTGAACCGATCATGGGGGCAATGGTGTACCGCGCCGTAACAAGGTTCATTGACAACAATACCTATACGTTTGAAATGTTCGGCACAGATAAGAACGGCAAAGAGATGAAGATGATGGAGTCCAGCTACACACGTAAATAACGATGTTTTCCGAGATGGCCCGGCCGCTTCGGCCAGGGCTATCTCGGAGTAAGATTGCCCCCTATGAATAAATTGATTGCGATTCTTGACGATGAAGCGGATATAACGGAACTTGTCGCGCTTCACCTTTCGGGAAACGGGTTTACCGTTAAAGAGTTTCATGATCCGCGCGATTTCCTGAAATTCCTGAAAAAACAAATACCTGCTCTTATCATATTGGACTTAATGCTGCCCGGCACCAGCGGGCTTGAAATATGCAAGTTCCTTAAACAGGAACAGCGGTATGCTTCCATCCCGGTTATAATGCTGACTGCAAAAGCCGGGGAAACCGATAAGATTCTGGGGCTTGAGCTGGGAGCCGACGATTATATCACCAAACCGTTTTCGCCGAGGGAGCTGGTTGCGCGCGTAAAGGTGGCGCTGAGACGGAAAGAAGAGCCGGAATTTAAAAACACCGGGGCCGGCGACGATATAACAATAGACCGGCAGAGATTTGAGGTAATGGTTGAGGGTAAGCGTGTTGAGCTTACGACTACGGAATTCAAGATACTGGAATTGCTCGCATCAAAAAAAGGCATAGTTTTTTCAAGAGACACGATACTCAACACTCTGTGGGGCGAGGATAAAATAGTTGTGGACAGGACTATAGACGTGCATGTCAGGCATTTAAGGGAAAAGCTGAAAGGCGCCGGAAAGCTCATTAAAAACGTGCGGGGCATGGGATACAAACTCGACGCATGAAAAAATCATTTTTTCTTAAGGTTTTCGGCGGGTACACTCTGATAATTATCGTATTGTCAGCGGTGATACTCCTTTTTTCTTTTGAAAAAATGCGCGATTTCCACATCCGGAGCCTGACCAGGGATTTAAAAAGCGTGGGCAGCGCCCTGCGCCCGACTGTAAAACCGTGGCTTGAAAACGGCCGCTACAACGAGCTTGACGCCGCCATAAAGAAACTCGACAATGATATACAGGCGCGCATAACCGTTGTCAGCCCGACGGGCATTGTTCTTGCCGATTCAAAAGAAAACCCGCAAGGCATGGAGAACCACGGCAACAGGCCTGAGATCATGCAGGCGCTGGTTTCCGACGCCGGCGCCTCGTTGCGGTACAGTACAACGGTAATGGAAAAGATGTTGTACGTGGCTGTGCCGGTGTCTTCCAACGGAAAAATTATCGGTATCGTAAGGGTCAGTCTTTTCTTAAAAGACATAAATAATTTTATTTCAACGTTGAAATATTCACTCGTAAATATAACGATACTGGCCGTTATCGTTTCAGTTGTGTTTGCGTCGCTGTTTTTGCGAAATCTCTCAAAGCCGGTCAGGATGCTGGCTGAGGCGTCGCGGCGCGTGGCCGCCGGGAATTTTGATACTCAAATCCACCTTGCCCAGGACGATGAATTCAGCGGGCTTGCCGGAAGTTTCAACTACATGACGGAACGCGTACGCGCACTTTTTGGCGAACTGTCCCAGCAGAAGGCGGAACTCAATACCATTATTTCTTCGCTCCAGGACGGCCTGTTTGTTATTGACGAAAAAGAGAAGATAATCCTGTACAACGAAAGTTTTCAGAAGATAGCCGGCCACGACATAATAAAGGATAAGTTTTACTGGGAAGTGGTGCGTGCGGCGGAGTTTTCGCAGCTTATCAGGAGCGCTTTCTCCGGTAAAAAGAGCCTTTCGGGAGAAGTGTCAATAGGCGCCAATGCGTACCTATGCAGTGCGAGTTATCTTCTGACCAAGAGGGAAGTCGTCGTTTTGTTGCATGACATAACTGGAATAAGGCAGCTTGAGAAAATAAAGAAGGATTTCACCGTGAATGTATCGCACGAACTGCGGACGCCTCTGTCTGCCATCAAGGGCTACGTGGAAACCCTGGAAGACAGTATAGACGAAAAGAACATGAGATACCTGCAGATAGTGAAGCGGCACACGGATCGTTTAACCAGCATCGTGGAAGATCTGCTTTCACTCTCGGAGATGGAAGAAAAAGAATGCAGGTTCGAACAGGTGCGGCTGGATGAGGTTGTGGTTGCCGCCGCAAATGTTTTTACCCAGAAACTTTCACAAAAAAACCTTTCCCTTACGCTTGCGGTTGAGCAAAACCTTCCGCCCATTCGTGCAGATCAGTTCAGGCTGGAGCAGATGCTTATTAATTTGATTGACAATGCTATAAAGTACACTGAAAAAGGGTCCGTCGAGATCGGGGTTTCCCGCAAGGACGGGGGGATAGAGATGTATGTTCGCGATACGGGTATAGGAATACCCGGGGAACATCTCGGCCGTATTTTTGAGCGCTTTTATGTTGTGGATAAATCGCGCTCCCGGAAGCTGGGCGGCACGGGACTCGGGCTTTCTATTGTCAAGCATATAGTTTTGTTGCATAATGGCGCTATTAAGCTTGACAGCATTCCCGGTAAAGGTACAACTTTCACAATCACCCTCCCCGCATAGATCCCGCTGATTTTCAGCCTTAACACAAAATTAACAAAAACTTAATACAGGGTTAACACTAAATGTTTATACTGTTAACCAAGTCAGGTGCCAGATTACGAAAAAAGAGTGATCATATCGCAACTGTTGTAATCCCCCTCACCCTACCCTCTCCCCGACGGGGAGAGGGCGGAGATGTGGAAGCCGCACTTTCCTCTCCCCGACGGGGAGAGGGCGGAGATGTGGAAGCCGCACTTTCCTCTCCCCGACGGGGAGAGGATTCGGGCGTAAATATTATGCTCTCCTCTCCCCGTCGGGGAGAGGATTAAGGTGAGGGGAAGTCAGTGCGTTTCAACGGACAGATGTGATTACTATTATCCAAAAGGAGGTTCCATGGATAAGACAAGAGTTTTATTTGTATGCGTTCATAACAGTGCAAGGAGCCAGATGGCGGAAGCGTTTCTTAATGCCGTTGCCGGCGACAGGTTTGAAGCCCATAGCGCAGGGCTGGAACCCGGGATATTAAATCCGGTTGCGGTTGCGGCGATGAAAAACATAGGGATTGATATTTCAGGCAACAAAACGAAAAGCGTTTTTGACTTTTACAAAAGGGGCGAAATATTCCGCTATGTGATTACGGTTTGTGATGCGGTTGCCGCGCAGCGCTGCCCGATATTCCCGGGGGTGCATAAAACATTTCAATGGGATATCCCTGATCCTGCGGCAACAACGGGAACCGATGAGGAGCGGCTGCGGAAAACCGGGGAAATACGCGATACAATTAAAAATAAAGTCGAAGAGTTTGTTAAACAGGTATCGGGAGATTTATGAATCCCGTAGTAATTGTTGATGACGAACCCGATATCGTGGAACTGGTTGTTATCAACCTTGAAAGGGCGGGATTTGCCGCAAAAGGGTTTACCGAGCCGGGGGAGTTTCTGAAATTTCTGGCAAATCACAGTCCTGCCCTGGCAATACTTGATCTCATGCTTCCCGGCATTGACGGTTTCGATATATGTAAGCGCATGAAACAAGACAGCCGGCTTTCTTCCGTACCCGTTATCATGCTGACCGCAAAAAATGAGGTAAACGATAAAATACTCGGACTTGAATTGGGCGCGGATGATTACATAACAAAACCATTTTCGCCCCTTGAGCTTGTTGCCCGGGTTAAATCCGTTTTACGGCGTAATGCCGGCGAGAAAAAAGGGAAAGTGATGGAAATCGGCGGCGGCGCGCTTACAATTGATTTGGAAAAATACTGTGCTGTTGCCGGCGGCCAGAAAATCGAGTTGACCGCCACGGAGTTCAGGATACTCGAGCTTCTTGCGTCTAAAAAGGAACACGTGTTTTCGCGCGAAGCCATTCTCGATCATTTGTGGGGAAGCGAGAAAATTGTCGTTGACAGGACAATTGATGTTCACGTAAAACACTTGAGGGCTAAATTAGGCGCCGCCGGCGGTTTTATTAAAAGTGTAAGAGGCATAGGATATAAAATTGAGGCCGGATCTTGAAATCATGGAAAATGACAAACTCATATCCCAATACGCGCCGTTGGTAAAAGCGATAGCTTCGAAGTACAGGAACTATGGCATACCTATGGACGATCTCATCCAGGAAGGATACATCGGCATACTGGATGCCTGGCAGCGCTATGATAGCGGCAAGGGCGCAAAATTCTCCACGTACGCGTCTTTCTGGGTTAAGAAAAAAATGATCGAAGCGTTAAACAGGGAAAAGGGCGAAACGATGAATGCGGTTTCTCTCACGGAAGAGCTGCAAGTGCCTTCTTATGATTCAGCGGCGCCGCAATCCATGCCGCTGCCAGAAGGAATGCCCGATATTGAAGCGCTTGTCTTCCGGTTGCTTTTCAAAGAATGTAAAACCCTTAAAGAAATATCGAGGGAATTGAACATGCCGGGTGAAAGAATACGGCAAATAAAGCAAAAAGCGCTTAGAAGAATAAAAATTAACAAAACATTAACGCAATCCTTATATTCAATTAACAATCCCTGAGTATATACTTATAGCACGTAACAAAACGGATGATGTGCTATAAGGGAGGTGATAATCACCGCGCACGGGTTGTTAATCATGGACGTAAACGTAAAAATATGAAATAAGGAGAATGCGAAAAATGAAGCCGATTGTAAAAATAGGAATATTGATAATGCTTACCCTGCCGTATGCAAAAAATATGTCGTATGCAGGCGAGGCTGACATGCTAATCAACAAACTTGCCGAAAAAGGAATTATAACATACGGCGAGGCGCAGCAGATAATGACGGAAAGCAATGAAGAAGCGCGTAAAAAACTTGCAAAAGGGGAAGTAGGCACGATTCCCGGCTGGATACAGAACATATCAATGAAAAGCGACCTCAGATTGCGCCACCAGGGAGACTTTGATTCTACAAAAAGCTTCCCGAGAATAAGGGAAAGAATGAGGCTTCGCGTCGGATTTTCAACCAGGATGATTGAATCGGCGGAAGCCGGTTTCGGCATTGCAACCGGTGGTGAAACAACGACAACTGGTGGCGGAGCGGTATACGATACGGAGCCGACATCCACCAACCATACGTTTGCCAACGGTTTTGCCAAAGCGCAACTAATGGTTGATTATGCATATATTAAGTACGCGCCCGCCGGCTGGCTGACTGTTACGGGCGGAAAAATGAAAGCAGGTACGCACGTGTGGAACCCCACCGACCTGCTGTGGGACGGCGACATAAATCCTGACGGTGTTGCTGCAACGGCCGCGACAAAAGTTGCGGAAAACACCGGTGTGTTCCTGACGGGGGCGTGGCTTACCTTCAACGAAAGCAATACCGCGGCAGATGATCCCGACGCTTACATAATCCAGCCGGGATTTACATGGAAACCAACCGACAGGATATCGGTAAAGGGCGCTCTTGCCTTTCAGAAGCTCAATGTGAACGGCAAGTTGGCAGGCCCGAATTACGGGACGCCTGCCTTTGATTACGTTGCCACAAACCCCAGCCTCGACGTTAAATTCAGCGAAATTGCCGGGCCTTACGCACTGGGGATATTCGGCGACAGCGTGTCAAACGGAGATTCCGGGCCTTCGTCCGACAAGTCGGGCGGCGCTTACGGGCTTGAGTTTGGCCATGCGAAGCTGGATTCATTGGGACAATGGCAGGTAAAGTATATCAAAAGAGAGCTCCAGCAGAATTCATGGCTCAATAAGCTGGGCGATTCGGATGCATACGGCGGAGCGGTTAATTCCACCGGCTACGAGATAATCGTCAACTTCGGCCTGACAAAAGCGACGAGCTTCGGGATAGATTACTATGCCATGGACCTGATAAACGGCGCGGTAAAAGCGCCCAAGAGCCTTGTGCAGTTTGACCTTGTGCATAAATTTTAAAAAGGAGAAATGAACATGAATGTACTTAAAAAGACAGCTTTTCTGGTGTGTGCAACAATGCTTGCGACGGTGATCAATGGAATGGGCGCCGACGGGAAGATAGTATGCGAGGGGTCAACGACAGTGTTGCCCATTGCGCAGGCGGCCGCGGAAGTATACATGGACAATAATAGCGGCGTCAACATTTCGGTCAGAGGTGGTGGGTCCGGCGTTGGCGCCACTTCTCTTATCGAGGGAAGGTGCGATATCGCGGACTGCTCGCGCGCCTTTAAGGATTCGGAACTCCAGAAGGCGGCGGCAAAAGGCAAAGACCCGAAAGCCCATGTCATTGCAATGGACGGTATAGCCGTCATCGTGCATCCATCCAATAAATTCGCCGAGTTGACGAAACAGCAGGTTAAGGATATATATACCGGCAAAATCAGCAACTGGTCGGCGCTTGGCGGAGATAACGCCAAGATCGTGGTGGTTTCGCGCGACAGTGCAAGCGGGACATTCGAAGCGTTTGGCGAGCTTGCCCTTAAAGGCGCAAAGGTAAGGCCGGACGCCCTTATGCAGGCGGCAAACCAGGGCGTAGCGGGCATCGTGTCGAGAACCCCGGGCGCCATCGGCTACGTTGGGCTGGGGTATATAACACCGTCGGTAAAAACCGTAAAAATTAACGGCATAACTGCATCGCGGGAAACGGTGCTTTCCGGAAAATATCCTTATTCCCGGCCGCTTTTCATGTATACGGACGGCCAGCCCCAGGGCAAAGTGAAGGATTTCATTGATTTCATCCTTAGCGCCGGGGGACAGAAGATAGTAGAAGAACAGGGTTTTGTCGGCTTGAAATAAGGGTTCGTTTTACCGCAACTGCTATATTCCCCCTCACCCTACCCTCTCCCCGACGGGGAGAGGGCTGAGATGTGGATGCCGCACTTTCCTCTCTGGCAGGGAGAGGGCTGAGATGTGGATGCCGTACTTTCCTCTCCCCGGCGGGGAGAGGATTAAGGTGAGGGGGAGTTAATGCATTTTTATATTACTTGCAGCATTAAGGCACATTAATGAGACGATTTAAAGACAGTATCTATAAATGGATTTTTACCGCGCTGGCATTTGCGTCGCTTATTTTTTTGCTTGGGATAGTAATTGTCCTTTTTAGAGAAGCGCTGCCCGCCTTGAAGACTACCGGTTTTTTAGATCTGGTGTTCGGCAAGTCGTGGTATCCCACGTATTCCCCGCCTGAATTCGGCATTTTACCGTTGATCCTTGCGTCATTATGGGTAACCGCGGGAGCAATGGCCGTTTGTGTGCCCCTGGGCGTGGGAAGCGCACTTTATCTGCATGAATTGGCAAGTAACCGGCAGAAGGCCATATTAAAGCCCGCCATCGAGCTGCTTGCCAGCATACCGTCTATCGTATTTGGTTTTTTCGGCATGGTTGTCGTCGCGCCGTTTCTGCAGGAAACATTTAATCTTCCGACAGGACTTACCGCCTTTACCGCGAGCCTCATACTGGGCATAATGGCTATACCGACTATCGCAAGCATAGCGGAAGATGCGCTTAGCTACGTGCCGCCCAGCTTTAAGGAGGCATCCTATGCGCTTGGGGCAAACCGGTGGCAGACGCTTACGCAGGTTGTGATTCCCGCAGCCGGTTCGGGCATATCAACGGCAATAATTCTCGGAATGAGCAGGGCGGTTGGAGAGACGATGACGGTTCTTATGGTTGCCGGCGGAGCTGCCGTCATACCGCATTCCTTTTTCGAGCCTGTCCGCCCGATGACGTCAACGATTGCCGCCGAAATGGGAGAAGCTGCTACGGGCAGCCCGCATTATGCCGCGTTATTCGCGATCGGCCTGATTCTTTTTTTGATAACCCTGGTTTTCAATATTGTTGCCGAAATAATAAGTAAAAGATACCGCATGAAGCTGGGTTTGAGCAGGTAAAAAATGAATGAAAATATAATCGCGTCAGCGGCGATTTTTAAAAAGAAAAACAATGCAAGAAACAAAATAGTGCAGAATACCGGTTTTGCCATACTGCTGCTCTGTATTATAATAACCATTTTGTTTCTTGGAAGCATAATATATTTTGTCGGCGTGAACGGCATAAAGATAATGAGCTGGGAATTTCTCACGGCGCCCCCGCGCAAGGCCATGACCGCAGGCGGGATCGGGCCGGCCATTGTCGGGACATTCTATCTTACGATAGGCGCCATATTGTTCTCGCTTCCGCTCGGGCTTTCGTGCGCAATTTATCTTTCCGAATACAGCCCGAAGAGCATTGCCGTCAATGTTATACGCCTGAGCATAAACAATCTTGCGGGAGTGCCGTCGGTTGTCTTCGGCTTGTTCGGGCTGTTTGTATTTGTTGACTATTTTCATTTCGGGGTTTCCATTCTGTCGGGGAGTTTAACCCTCGGCATACTGGTTTTGCCCGGCATAATATCCGCATCGCAGGAAGCGCTGATGGCAATACCGCAATCGCTGAGGGAAGCATCGCTTGCGCTGGGGGCAACCCAGTGGCAGACAATAAAAAGGATTGTTTTACCCGCAGCGCTTCCGGGCATTTTAACCGGCGTAATCTTAAGTATCGGCAGAGCCGCCGGGGAAACCGCGCCTATCCTTTTTACGGCCGCGACTTTTTACGCCAGAGGCTATCCGGACTCGGCATTATCCGAGACAATGGCCCTGCCGTATCACATTTACGCATTAATGACGGAAGGCACGCATCCCGAGAAGCAGACAATGATAGCATACGGTTCCGCTTTGACGCTGCTGATACTCGTTTTACTTATCTCCGCTCTGGCGATAATTATCCGTCAACGTCAGAGAAACAAGATGGTATAGATTAAACCTAAAACCAGCCAGGGAGTTTATTATGGAAGACTTGAAGGTAAGAATAGCCAGGATTCAAATCGAAAATGTAAATTTCTATTACGGCTCAAATCATGTTTTGAAGAATGTCAATCTTCATATCTATGAAAATAAGGTAACCGCCATAATAGGCCCGTCGGGATGTGGCAAGTCCACGCTGATACGCCTTTTTAACCGCATGAACGACCTTGTGCCGGTAAGCCATGTCGAGGGGACAATACTCCTCGACGGCAAGGATATAAATGCGCCGGGCGTGGACGTCGTTGATATACGCCGCCGCGTCGGCATGGTGTTCCAGAAACCCAACCCGTTCCCGAAAAGCATCTATGATAACCTTGCCTACGGGTTACGCATAAACGGCATAAACGATAAAGGCACTATTGAACAAAAAGTAACCGAATCGTTGAAGCGGGCGGCCTTGTGGGATGAAGTAAAAGACAGGTTAAATGACAGCGCGCTACGATTGTCCGGCGGGCAGCAGCAGCGGCTGTGTATTGCAAGGTGCCTGGCCGTTGAGCCGGAGGTAATACTTTTCGACGAGCCGTGCGCGAGCCTTGACCCCATATCGACAAAAAAGATAGAAGAGCTTATCCAGGAGCTTGAGAAATATTATACAATTATCATCGTAACCCATAACATGCAGCAGGCAGCCCGCGTCTCCGACTATACCGCGTTCATGTATCTTGGAGAACTCATAGAGTTCGGCACAACGGAAAAACTTTTTACCGTCCCGCGCGATAAACGCACGGAAGACTATATCACGGGAAAATTCGGATAAACCCAACTTTTGCGACCCTAATGCAAAATTTGGGATAAAGGAGCAAACGCAATGCTGGCAGAAAGATTATTATCGCTGAAGAAGCAGCTGGTGGAATACTCGGGCGTTATCGAATCAATGGTCGGCAAAAGCATGAAGGGGCTGCTTTTAAAGAACAAGGCATTCCTTGTCGAAGTTATCGAGCAGGATGAGCCGAAAGTAAACGAGCTGGAGGTTGAAGTTGATGAACTCTGCACGAACATGATTGCCCAGTACCAGCCGCGCGCCAAAGACCTGAGGATGATCCTTATGGCATTGAAGATGAACAATGATCTTGAGAGGATGGGCGATCATGCGGTTAACATCGCCGAAAGCGGGCTTTATCTCATTGAACGGCCGCAGGTTAAGCCGTTTAAGGACATACCTCTAATGAGCGAGGCGGTAATGAGTATGCTTAAAGACTGCATTGACGCCTTTGTCAACGGGGACGCGCAACTTGCCAAAAGCGTTTGCGAGCGCGACAACGTCGTGGATGATTTCAAAGATAAGATACTGGCGGAACTTGTGCACATCATGAACGTTGATCCATCCGCTATAGAACGTTCCCTCCATCTTTTAAGAATATCCGGAAACCTTGAACGCATCGCCGACCTTTCCACGAACATAGGCGAAGAAGTGATGTTTATGGTGGAAGGAAGAGTAATAAAGCATCATCATAAAGAAGAAAACAGTTAGAACCGGTTTCAGAATGCCGCTGTGGGAGCGAACCCCCCGGTTCTTAGCCCGCCTGCCAAAATAACCCCCGGCCAATACCGCCATATACGCTCTAAGAGTATTTGTATTCCATTTAATAAAGTAATAGAATTATGGTATCCCTTTAGTGTTTATAGGTAAAATGCTGTCATTGCGAGGAACGAAGTGACGAAGCAATCTCTTCTTTATCGTTGTCAAACAACAAGATTGCTTCGCTCCGCTCGCAATGACATTCCTAACAACATATTTTACGTAAATTGAACTCGCCGACGACTTCTAAACGCCAAAGAGGCACAAATTATAAATGTATGAATTACGTTGAAAAAAGGAGCGAAGGTGGGAAACTTAAAGCAGAAAAATATAGCGATTGTAGGAGTCTCGCACCGCGCTGAGAAGTACGGATACAAGATATTCCGCGATATGTTAAGCGCCGGTTACAATGTGAAGGGTATCAGCGTGCGCGGCGGCGAAGTGCTGGGGCATACATTATTCAAAAGCCTTAAGGAACTTGGTATTGTGCCTGACATGGTAATT
>MGVF01000138.1:0-6404 GCA_001800355.1 Elusimicrobia bacterium RIFOXYA2_FULL_50_26 | reverse complement strand
TTACCATAGTTCCTTCTCAGGTTACCGAAAACATAGTGGACGAATGCAGGGAACTGGGTATTAAAGAAATATGGATGCAGCCCGGCTCCGAATCGGCCGTTGCGATACAAAAGGCGAAAAATCACGGCATAACCGTTACCGCAAACGCCTGCATAATGATAGAAAAGGGAATGTGGTAGAAGAACCCGGACAAGGAGACTTTGCCCTGAAACTGTTATCGGCATTTGCGGGATGTTTATTCTTGTGCGCCGGATTCCTTCATTTTGCGCAGGCAGCGCCTCTGCCGCCATATATAGAAGATGATTTTATTTTATTCTGGCCTGATCCCATGCGCGCCTATCCTGGCATACCGCTTGATTTTCGTTTTGTCGCCTATGAAATAAATAATGAAACGCTTGCCTGGCAGTTGGTTAATGCGCCGGCAGGCATGTCTATCAGTCAGGATGGAACCGTGGAATGGGTTCCTTCAGATTCTGACGTCGGCACTTATACGCTATCAGTCCGCGTCAGCCGCGAATCCGGAGATTTTATCGAGCGTTCATGGACTATAACGGTTGGCGCCGATGATTTCCTGTTTGTGGCAACCACAGGCAGCGATACGTGGTCTGGAACAATTAATGCCCCGTTTAAGACAATAGAAAAGGCCATGCGCAGCATCAATTACGGTGATGGAAAAACAATTTACGTTCGGGATGGCACGTATCACGAGCATTATAATTGGGAAACCGGCGGCGTGATTTCTCCTTTAAGAAATAAAAATTTTACAGCGCAGGATCCCGTGGAGATACGAAGCTTCCCGGGTGAAAAGGCTGTGCTTGACTGCGATTTCATGGGGCATGGATTGATGATTCACATCTCAAATCACGTTATTATTGATAATATCGAAGTGCAGAATGCCATGGCCGGCGAACGCGGAGGCATTCAAGTTGACGCTTCTCACCACGTTATGGTGCGCGATTGCGTTGTGCACGACAGCCATTGGTCATACACTATGAACTGCACGGGGTATATTGTGCAATCGTCAACGGAGATAGTAATTGACCGCGCAACCGGATATAATAACCGCGACTTATACAGCACACATCACAATTCGTCGAATTTCCTGGTGTATCTCGATAATCAGCCGCAGGGAAATATCTATATTTTAAACAGCCGCTCATACGATTCGATATGCGGCTTTAAAGTAAAGCACGCCGGCCCGGGAAAATTGATCGTGCATAACTGCCAGTCAATAGGAGAGAAAAAACCGTTTGCCATCGGAAGCAGCAGTTCTTCGGTACGTTATTCAATTGCCTATCATGGCACAACAGGTTTGCAGGCCGCGGTATCAGATCCGAACGCTTACTCGTGCGGCAGTGTTTTGTTCGAACATAACACAATAGTTAATGCGCCGGGAACCGGAGTATATTTTGACAGCGGTTATCTTCAAAACGGATCTATTATAAGAAATAATATTATATACAATGATATTGCGGCGGCAGGTACGGGAGAATCCGACAATCGGCTCATGGGATTCTGGATTTATGACAGCAGTGCAACACAGTATTCTCTTTACAGCGATTACAATGTGTTTTACGGTTTGAGCGCGAACAACATCATACGCTGGGGCAACATTAATTATAATTACAGCTTTTCCAGATGGCAGTCCGCGGGCAAGGATAATAATTCGTATTTCGGTCAGCCAATGTTTGCCGATGAACCAAACGGTAACCTCAGCGTGCCGCTGTATTCGCCGGCAAATTTCGGGAGCGGCCAGTTTGCCGGCTCATGTGTGCCGGGGCGCTCTTATCCAGTAGTAAAAAAAGAGCCGCTCGGCACAATACAAGGCATCCCTCCTGTGCCGCCGTCAGGTTTAACAATACAATAACCGGCCACGTGTTGCCCGCGCCGGTGTAACGCCTTCCCTTTGAGTAAGGCATAAGGAAACACAATGTGTGAATGCAAGACTCCGCCCCCTCGCGCCGGCAATCCTCTCGCCGCAGTTTACATTCTTGTTTTCTGTTTTCTTATCCGGAGTCCGGTTTATTTGGCTGCCCAGGATGAAAGTATCACCATTATGGCGGTGGGGGATATAATGCTCGCACGGGGTTTATCCCCGTTGCTCGAAAAAAACGGGCATCAATATCCTTTTAAGAATACCGGGCAAATTTTTGAGAATGCAGATGTCGTTATAGGAAATCTTGAGTGCTATATCTCATCCCAATCGCTTAATGCCGGCAATGTATTTAATTTCAGGGCATCCACATCTTCCGTTACAGGATTAAAGAAAGCAGGGTTTAACGTTTTGACGCTGGCGAATAACCATATATTTGACGGTGGATGCGTGGGAATGAGAGATACCGTTAAAATTTTGCGCGAGCATAATATAGCCTATAGCGGCGCCGGGTCAAATAAAGAGGAAGCCATTCGCCCCGCTGTGATAAAGGCCGGAAATAAGAAGATCGCTATTGTGGCCTGTACCACGCTGATGCCGAAAGGGCTTATGGCGGCGAATAAAACTCCCGGAGTAGTTTCTGCCGACATGCTTGAGCCGCAAATTAAAAAACTCCGGGTATACTACGATTACATCGTTGTTTCTTGCCATTGGGGGGAGGAATTAACTCAAAAACCGCTTAAAGACGACATAAGGATTGCACATGCTCTTATTGATGCCGGCGCAGAATTGGTGGTCGGCCACCATCCGCATGTCATACAGGGTATTGAAATATATAAAGGAAGGCCTATTATATACAGCCTTGGAAATTTCATTTTTGATAATCCGTCGGAGTCAACCCGCGAATCATTCATCATGAAATATACCATATTGCCGCGCTCAAAAAGGTTGAGCATCATACCCATTGAAAGAAAGTCCGGAGTAGCGCGTGTTCCCGAGGGCGCAAAGGCGCTTGATATAGCAAACAAGGTTAAGGCGGCATCGCATGATTTCAATACCAGGATGCATTTCTCTCCGGATTATTTCAGCGTGCAGATTTCCTCGGTAAACACCTACATAGAAGTTGACAAAACAGCCAGGAGATTGACACTTTACAGGGAAGAAAACGCTGAATTTTCGTGCAGCGTAGCCGTTGGCATGGATGATTGCACGCCATTGGGTAGATTTATTGTTGCGAACAAGACTTGGGAACCCTCATGGCTCAATGATGGCAATGAAATTGTTATGGGGGGATCTCCCGATAATCCGCTGGGAAAGTGTTGGATGGGCATTGACCGGTGGAATCTAAATACCGGCCGTCAATACGGAATACACGGGACAAATGACGAAACAAGGATCGGCAAAGAAAGTTCCCGCGGTTGCATCGAACTTTCCAATGAAAACATACAGAAGCTGTTGAAACTGATTAACACCGGCACGGAAGTATTTGTCCTGAAAAGTAATTCGCAAAAATAAAAAACGCGCCATCTTCAGGTCATTGCGAGCGAGAGCGAAGCAATCTCGAAGTTGCTTCTGCTGAAAAGCGAGATTGCCGCGCCCTTTGGGCTCGCAATGACGACGACAACTTCTAAACGCCAAAGAGACGCAATATTTTTATATGAACAATGTAAATACACAACATTCTGCTTCCGCACATCATGCTCCGTCCCGGCACGGGGGAGCGCACGAGGGGCACAAGGCCGAAGATTTTAAGAAGAGATTCATTGTATCCCTGGCCATTACGGTTCCTATTGTCCTCCTTTCTGACATGATACAGGGCTGGTTTGGCATCTCCGGGTTGCGTTTTGCGGGCGACCGCTATGTATTGTTTATACTCTCGTCCTTTGTGTATTTCTACGGCGGATCGCCGTTTCTCAAAGGGATGATAAGCGAATTGCGTAGAATGACGCCGGGCATGATGACGCTGGTGTCGCTTGCAATAACGGCCGCATATGTTTACAGCAGTTTTGTGGTATTCGGATTCCCTGGAGCCACGTTCTTCTGGGAGTTCGCTACATTGGTTGATATAATGCTCCTGGGGCATTATCTGGAAATGAAATCCGTCATGGGCGCCTCTCGCGCGCTGGAAGAGCTTGTCCGGTTGATGCCGTCCGTAGCGCACATGGTTATGCCAAATGGAATTATGCACGACGTTCCCCTGGAAAGCCTCGCTGTCGGTGATGTGGTGCTGGTAAAGCCGGGGGAAAAGATCCCGGCTGACGGGCAGGTGCTTGAAGGCGAGAGTTCCGTCAACGAATCCATGCTTACCGGCGAATCCATGCCCGTGCATAAGAAAGCCGGCGACATTGTAATCGGGGGATCGGTTAACGGGGAAGGATCGTTGAAGCTGGAGATCCGTAAGACCGGCAGCGATTCATTTCTTTCGCGGGTGATAGATTTGGTGCGTAAGGCGCAGGGAAGCAAATCCAGGACGCAGCTCCTGGCCGACAAAGCAGCCATGTGGCTTACCATAGCCGCGGTATCCTCCGGCGCCGTAACTCTGCTGGTATGGGCGGGCGCACTGGGTGAAAGTTTTGCCTTCGCCATGGAGCGGACAGTTACGGTAATGGTCATAGCCTGTCCACACGCGCTGGGGCTTGCCGTACCGCTGGTGGTATCCGTTTCAACATCCATGGCTGCGTCCCGCGGCTTTCTTATTCGCAACCGTCTCGCATTCGAAAAAGCACGCAATCTGCAGGCAGTGATTTTTGATAAAACCGGAACTCTCACCGAAGGAAGATTTGGCGTAACAGATGTGCTGGTATTGTCAAAAGATTTAAACGAACAGCAGTTGAGGGCTATGGCGTCATCGGTGGAACGGCATTCAGAACATCCCATTGCCAAAGCGGTGTCCGCGTCTTCCGGAAAAGCGTTGCCCGTAACCGAATTTAGGGCTATCCCGGGCAAGGGGGCGCAAGGGGTGGTTGATTCCAGATTGGTTCAGGTTGTAAGCCCCGGTTATTTACGCGAAAATGGCATTCCGGTGAATGACAAGAGGGTCGAAGAGTTTTATTCGCAGGGGAAAACGGTGGTGTTTGTGCTGGCTGACGGGCAACTTAAGGGCGCGATAGCTCTTGCCGACGTCATACGTCCGGAATCGAAAAAAGCGGTATCGCTTTTAAAAGACAGCGGTATACAGTGCATGATGGTAACCGGCGACAACCGGCAGGTGGCGCAGTGGGTCGCGCGGGAGGTGGGGCTTGACGAGTACTTTGCCGAAGTATTGCCGGATAAAAAAGCGGAGAAGATAAAGGAAGTTCAGTCGCGCGGGCTTATTGTCGCTATGGTGGGCGACGGCATAAACGATGCGCCGGCGCTTGCCCAGGCCGATGTCGGCATAGCTATCGGCGCGGGAACGGACGTCGCCATAGAAACCGCCGATGTGGTATTGATTAAAAACAACCCTATGGACGCCGCCGCTATCATAACGCTTTCCAGGGCTACTTACAGAAAAATGGTGCAGAATCTCGCGTGGGCGACAGGCTATAATGTTTTCGCCATTCCCCTCGCAGCGGGCGCGCTCTACGGCATGGGCATTCTGCTAAGCCCCGCATTGGGCGCAGTGCTTATGTCCGTAAGCACAATCATAGTAGCAATAAACTCCCGCCTCATGAATATCCGGGCATAACTTTAAATAGACACATGAATCGTTAGTCGCATGCAGGATATTGTTCAGGCGAATCGCCGATTTTTGTTATTAAGAAAGGGTATTTCCTGTTGATGACCGGCACATCTTCGCGGATGCATTCAACAATAAACTTCCATTCGTCGCCGTAATCGAACAGGAACAATAGCTTCTTATCAAGAGAGAATGCTTCTGCTGTCGTAATCTTTTTTACGCCTCTTGCGTTGGGCGAGCCTTCCTCTCCTATATCTTTAAAAAGTTCGTATGCCCTGTCCGCGTGAAACCATTTCTCGAATTTGTTAAAGAAACCAAAACAATGATCGAAGTCAAAATCAAATGCCTCAACTATGGCCGCCGCCAGCATATACAACGTTTGGTTTTCGGCCAACGCAAGTTCCCTCATTACTGAAGTGTCCCCGTACGGTGTGACCTTGAAATTTAAGATTCTCTCGCTGGCTTTAGCCATTCTTCTTTTCACTGTACCTCCGTAACCGCGGGACATTGATGGCGCTTTGTTTTATTGACAGTATGCGTCCGCCCGTTTTTTATGTGTAACTGAATCCATTGTTTTTGCACCATTCTATTGCTTCCAAAATATCATCGAGCTTGACTTTTTTCATGTTTTAGTCCTGGCACAGGATCAAATGGGATAAAAAGAGTTTTCCCATAGGTGTAACCTTAAGGGTGTCTATTTGCTGCATTGAGGGGTCGTCTATCTTGAGTTTTGAAGTTGAATAGGGATTGTACATCTTCGATGGGAATATCATTCCTGTGTTTTTGGTAGAAGGCAAATAATTTAGCACTCAGCCGCGTTTCGGCATCAAGAAGGATGCTGGATTCGTCAAAAGACACTTCTTGAGTCAGCAG
>MGVF01000137.1 GCA_001800355.1 Elusimicrobia bacterium RIFOXYA2_FULL_50_26 | reverse complement strand
TTGCAGGCCGCAGATTGAAACCGCTTAATGACGATACAACTGCTTGAACGACATCGGTTATCATTATCAATGTATTATACCGATTTTGCGCGTGCTGGTTACTATGCCGCGGTCGGATTTTACTTTTATGTGGACTATGTAGCCGCCCTTGGCGACTTTTTCGCCGGTTTCATTGGAGCCGTCCCACGGTACGCGGTTGGAGCCGCGGCGGCCGCCTTCCTGGCCGGCCTGGAACGTCCAGGAGCAAACTTCATAGCCCAGAAGGTCATAGATCGTTATCGCAACTTCCGCGTCCTGGTTTAACACATATACTATGTTTGTTTTGGCTTCCTCGCCGCCCTTGCGGGTGTCAACGGGATTGGGGTAGTTTGATACCGACGAGATAACCTCATCCGGCAGGCTTGTGGCGGCGGGGGCGGACGGTGTAGACCACTCGCCCCACGTGCCGGCCGCATTCTTTGCGCGCACGCGGTAATAATAGAAGTGTCCCTTTGGCCGCGGCAGGTCTTCAACCGAAACGCCGTCGGCATTCAAAGCCACGCCATCGCCCACATTTATACTTGCCCTGTCGCCGGCAATCAGCTCTATCGTTTTCCACACGGGACTGGTGTCAATGCGCTCCTGCACCTCATAAAGTTCTATGCCGGATTCATAATCCCTGGCAGGAGTCCACTGCACTTCGTACGTGCCGCTTTCTTCCGGCACGCCGGAGCGCGCGGGACCCGGCAACACGCCGGACGGGCTTGCGGGCGCCGTAAGGTCAACGCGCACTACCGCCCATTTTTCCGGCGTTTCGCCTGCAAGGTCCGTCTCGGCTTTTACCTTGAAGAAGTACGCCTTGTCCGTCAACTGGTTACCCTTGTAATGATCCTGCGGCTGCGTGCCGAGCTGGCCGCGCAATATTCCAGTGAATGATTTGCCATCCGCGCTCTTGCCAGTGTAGCTGATTATCTCCTTACCTATGCAAACATACCCGGAGTTAGTGAAACCATCCGTGGGATTAGAGACTCCTTTCTTTGGATGGCCGTCGGGGTAATCTACCGATATGCTGCCGGTAACCTGGGACCAGAGCAGGTCCTCTGAAAGGTAGACAACAACCGGCTCAAGTAACATAAGGCCGTTTATCTCTATGCTCTGGCCCGTGGTTGACGACCAGCCGTTTGTTCCAATGCCCAGGGTAGCCTCTTCGTTCGTCGGGCGGCTGCCTATGGCCGCCTTGTAAGACGATACGCTTGCCTGCGCAACCTTGATAATCTCCCACTTGGCGCCCACGCTGGTATGGGACTTGTGCCATGCCTCATCCTGGATGCCCGCCTTGTCCGGGCGCACGTCAATGTCGGTTATGAATACGTCGGCGATGGCAAGGTTTACGGATTTTATCGGGAATGTATTAACCGTCGCCGACACTGCGGTATTGGGAATTATCCGCAATGCGCCGAAGTCAACCACTTTGAGGCCCGCGTTATGCTGGAACGTATCATGGCCGGCCAGGTCGTAACTTCCGATATCGGCGCTGACGAAGAACGTCTTTCCCGAGGCATCTATCTTTGCGCCGCATTGCAGTATGGCCATGGCGCCCGAGAAATTCCGTATTGAATCGGTGCCGATATTGTCCAGCACCCATTTTCTGTGAGGGATATTATCTAATAGCGTGTCTGTTTTTACGTCGAACAGGCCGTCGCCGTTATCAAGCCAGAGTTTTATGCGCTCAAAATCTCCGTCGCCCATGCCGCCGGGGTAGTAATCGCTGCTTGCCGGCGAGGTTTCAATGGTGCCGGTCTGCTGCACCGTAACCGATGAAAGCGTGATAACGTGGGAGCTGGAAATACATTTCAGTTTCAGTACGGGAACGTCCTTGTCTCCGGGCAGTTTCACAAGCGGCGCCGCGCTCTCGCCGGTCATGGTGATATTGAGCGGAAGTATCTGCGCAAGTGAGCTTCGGAAATTCGATTGCTCGTTGAACGGCTCGGTGGCGGGGAAGGGCGCCACGCTGTTAGGCAGCGATACCGTCAGCCAGGATTTATCCTTTATGCTTATGCCTACGCTGTTATTTGCGTTGGCCGTCAGGGCTACGTCGTAGGCCACGAAAAATACCTGCGGCGTGGGACGAAGCGTCTGCGGCCTTGTAAGCGAAATATCGAGAGTCGGCCCCACGGCATCCAGCGGGAACTGGTCTGTGCCCGACGATATAAGCGTATCGGCTGCATCAAGCCTCTCGTTGAAATTGCTGTCGGAGTAAATACGGGCGTAAGCGACATCCGCGTTCGACCCGGTTACCGGCTGCCCCGGCGCGCCCGTGCCTATGCGCTCGATGCGGATCTTCGTCCACATGGCGTCGGAAACATTGGTTTTAAGGCGGAACTTGATCACGGGGACGTTCTCGTCGCCCTGGTTTACGGTAACACCGGCCAGTATGTCGGTGTTGTTTACGGGGTCATACCACGGCCAGGGCTCAAAGGTTATTTCATCGGCATACTCGGTTACGGGTATCAGGCCGGTTGTATAGGGCGGAGCCATTATGAACGCCACCTCATCCGGCGAATCCACGATGAAATAATCCGTGGAGCGTATGGCAAGCCCCACGGTATTGCCGACTGTCGCAAGAGAGTTCATGTCGTATGTTACGAAGAAGTTGACGCCGGCGCCCGCCGACGTTATCACCTGCGCGTTTTTAAGCATTATCGTTACGGTTTTTTCCGCGAAGTTTTCGGTGCCGTATGAAAGCATGGCGGGATACTCGCCGTTAACCTGAGCCTTGTCCTCGTCGTCGAATATCGAGTTGCCGTTTACATCCTTCCATATCTTTACAAGGCTCAAATCGTTGTCTATGCAATTGCCGGTGAGGTCAACCTTGAGCCCCTGCCAGATAACGGTGTTCTGCGTGGATTTCAAGTTTATGCGCATAAGCGGTATATTCTGATCATTCTGCGAAACCGAGGCGGGCTTATAATCCTCGTATTTAACTTCCATGTTGTCAACAGTAGCGTAAACGAACGCATTGCCGGAACGGAATGGGAACGGATCGCCGGGATAATCCGTACCGGGGCCGTCAATAATGCGATGGATGCCGTCGTCGCGATAGGTTGCGCCCACCTGCACGTAGTCGAACAGCGCGCATCCGGCGCCGAACACCGCGCCCTTGGTCGCGGTCTGGTCTATGTCGAGGGTAATCCAGTAAATCGTGGATGTAGTGTTGATAAGGACGTAGCTATCGTTCTCTTTTGTTATTGAATTGTAACTCACGCCGTCGCCGGCCAGGCGGATATTGGCGGAACCGTTACTGAACACGGCGGTACCGCTGGATACGGGCAGTTCGTTTCCTATTATGCCGTTTGACGGGTCGCGGTCCAGCACGCCGTTGCCGTTATCGCGCCATATGCGTATCTGCTTTATATCCTTGTCATAGCTGGGAAGTCCCGGTATCTGGGTGCGGTCGAGTTTCAAGCGGTACCAGCGCACCTGGAAACCGTCGCAGGATACCGCTACTTTAAGGAACGGCGCGTTGACGGTGCCTTGCAGATAGCTGCGGGATACCAGCGTGCCGTCCGAATGGTCGGCGGCCATGGTGTTCCATGAAGCGCGGGTAAGGCCGCCGAAACAGTTATCCGCGACGTTGCGCGCCTTGTAAAGTACAATCTCGGAATCTATGACAAGGCCGCCTTCGTCCGGGAAGTCCGCCACGGAATTAACGTATACGGTGGTATCCGATGCATACAGCGGCCGCGATAGATACGCGACGTTCAAGGCCGTGGGTATTATCGTAACGTTGCGACGGGAAGCCACTATGGCCCTTAAGGACGAATTAAACGGCAGGTTCGTGGCAACCATGTAGTTGGGGTCCGAAACTCCGAAGCTGCTGGAACCTGCAAACCCGGCCCCGAGCGTATATTCCGGCTGAGCAACGTTTGATATGTCGTATGTTATGAAGAAATGCTTGACGGCGCGGGAAGATATGGTAAGCTTGCGCCACAACCCGGGATCAACCGGATAGCCGCCGCCAAGCACAAGGGTGGCCGTCGCTATGGCGATATACGCTTCCCCGGCATTGCCCGTATTATTGAATTGTCCCTCGCCTATTATCCAGTCCTGCGTAGTGCCGTGATTCAAGAGGCCATCGTTATTGCCGTCGAACCAGAGGCGCACGGCCGTAACGTCCGCGTCCGTCCCCGTGCCTGTCCGGTTTACGATTACACTGTTAAACAGCGCTTCCGATTTGTTGGTCTGCGCCGTGAAACCTAGCACCGGCTGGTTGGTCGCGGCCTGGCTCAGGGAATCTCCAAGCGTGGTATCTTCGGGCAGGATGGTAACCTCGTCGGGATATTCGCGTATCTGGTAGATCTCGGAATGAGACGGCAGGTTTGGCGGCGTGGTGTCGGAAACCTGCTTGGGAACGTTGACGGTGAAATATGACGTGTTTCCAATGTCGAGGCCGAGATGAATGGCGCCGAGGGTGGCGAAATCGTCAATATCGTACGTTACGAAATAAACCTTGCACGTTTCCTTGTCCTGCGCAAGTATCTCCTGGCCGCCCTTGTTGGCGGGAATGTTTATCGGGATGTAAGCTGTTGACGACACGAAAACAATCCGCGACGGCGAGGCCGGCGACACAAGCTGGTCAACCGCGGGCTGTAGAACGCGGTCCCCGGTGCCCGTCACCTCGTCATAATAGGAATGCTTGGCCGGCGCCGTGTTCAACGTTCCGCGGCCGTCGGCCGGTATGAATACCGTGTGCATGACGGGGTCAAGAGCATTATAGCGGATTATTTCATCGCCTATGTAGAGGTAGCCAAACGACGGCGCGGCGGCAAAGGCGTACGTAGTGGTAAGCGCAACAAGCCCTGTTGTAGTTTCTATCAACGACTGCCCCAGGCGCGCAACGCCGCGGTCGTAGTATATCTTGACGTTGGATACGTCGCTGTCCTTGCATGTGGCATCGCCGCTGCGGTCAACCCGCATGCCCTGCCATATTACGCTGCGCTTATCGGTGCGGAGCGAAAGCATGGTAAGCGGCACGTTCTGTTCGCCCTGTATCTTGGCGCCCGGGGCCACGCCTTTCGCCTCGACTATTACGGAGTCTTTCGTAGGTATAATCGTGGGCAGTGAAGATATTATAAAGCCCTGGCTGGCTACGCTTCCGTCTATAAGCCCGATGTTTGTCGGGTCAATGGAAGCGCCTATCGTATTGCCAACCTGTGCGCCGTCGGCAAGTTTGTATACAAGGAAGAAGTGCTTCGTTGTCTGTTCGATAAGCTGGTTATCAAGGTCTATCGCGGCAATGTTCTCGGAGTTAAATGCTGTTTCGGGCGATATATAATTATCCATGCCCGGCTCGAACAGGCCGGAGAGGTTCGTATCCTCAAATAAGCGGCAGGATATTATGTCGGAAGGCGAACAAGTACCGACAAGCGTAACGCCCAGGGTGCTCCACAGAGCGCTAAGCTCCGGCGTCCACATGCCGAGCCTGAGCATACCAACTGCAAAATATCCCTGAGCAACCGTGTTGGTTGACTGTATAACCTCGGGCCCCGCGCTGCCGTCGGGATCGTACCATGCGGCTATATCGGTGGCCTGCACGTATACCTTGGCGGGCGCAGCCACGATGGGGGATGCAAACGAGCTGAACGGGAAGTTGTTGCGCGCAAGAAGCGCGCCGTCGGGCGTGAGCGTAAAACCGTTCTCCGGAACGACAAGCGCGACTGTCGAGTTCTTCGGCGCGTCGGCGGGGATGCGCACGCACAGGAAATACGTCTGCGGGGTTTTTGTTATAAGCTGGGGCGTGTTAAGTTGCAGGTATATATCGCCGAACGAATTCTGGAACGTGCCGCTTGCAAGGAATATATCGCCGGCCGTATCCCTCCGGTCGAGGATGGTGTCGCCGTTGAACTTGCCGCCTATGGTGTCCTTGTAGAGCGACACCTCCGCGATCTTGTCGAAAGAAAGCGTGCCGGAACGCCGGACCGTAACATGCGTCCACATGGCCGTGGCCGAAGTGGAAAGCGGTTTCACCGCGACTATCATGCGTATCATGGCCACCGGCGACGGCATTGACGGTATGGTGCCGGCGCCCTGGTAAAGAGCCTGCGGCTGGTCGTAGTTATTCATCTTGTAAATGTTGCTGGCCTCGGACGTTCCCTCGGGCGCGAAGTCGGTCGGCGACATTACAACGCCGGCAGTTACTATGTCCTTGGATGAATCGTTGGTTCCGATATCATCGCCCCAGGTGCTGCCCACGATGGCGCTGTTTGCATAATCCGTGGCGCCGATGCGCAGGTTTTCCTGTATCATGTCCGTTATTTGCAGGCGGATGTAGCGGCCGGGTTCAGGCTGGTCTACCGACGTGGCGCGGGTAAACGTATACGTGGACGGCGTCAGCGATACGGTGGATGTGGAGCCGCGGTACCAGAACAGAGCCGTGCCGGTATAATAATTTCCGTTGACCGGATCGCCGCTTGCCTTGTTGCCGTATGCGTCGCGCGCCTGTATGGTAACATAGCCGGGCTTTTGCACGGACAGGGGATTCAAGTCGGTATAAGGATGCTCGACGGTGAAATGATGAACGACGCCGGACGTTATCGTTGATACCTGCACCGCTGATTGCAGGCCGGTCATGGAGGCCTGTATCGAGACGGCGCCGGCCTTTGTCGCGCGGAAATAGAACGCGGCCTCCGTCTGTCCGGGGACCATGCCCAGCGCAAGCGGAGTGTTTGACGGGTTAACGGGGAACCACATATCCATCTTGGACGCATCTATCGCCGTGGCGCCCGGATCCGACGGCGGCGCAAGCGTCAGGATAAGCACGTTGTCAATGTTTGTAATCCCGGAAACGTTGCCGTAAATATCCTGCGCCTGCACTCTGAATATGGTATTGGTGGATGCGCCCGTCTCAAAATCGGGATAATACTGTATGGTGGTGCCTGCCATGAGCCGGCGTCCCGGCGTAACAAAGGCAAGCTTGTACGGCTGGGCTGCAACAACGGTATATGTCTGCGATGCGACCGTCCAGCCGCGGCTGGTGAAATAATCCTCGTCGGCGCTTACCGTGAAATTGCCGGCAATTGTATCTATCATGTAGAAGGATGTGGTATGGCTGCCAATCAAAATCTTTACCGTGCCCGTGCTTGAAGCCGCATAACCGTTGGACCAGAACCGTTTCTGGCCGGGAGAATTTGAGGTTATACCGAAGCGTATGCCATCCTGCCCCACATCCTCCTGCCCGAGTTTTACCGCCGACGGGTTGGAATAAAGGTCCTGCATCTGCAGGAGGAACGGCTGCGACGTGGCCCCGGCGGCCAGCGATTGGTGCGCGGAAACGATTGCCGGCTTTGAAATTGAACCGGCCAGGATGTTTACGAATTGAGACCCGGCGGTCCAGCCGCGATCCGGCGTTTCTTTTGCCATGAGAATGGGCCAGGTGCCGGTGGAAATGTAATTATCGCTGGCGCGGGTGTCCCTGTAATAGAACCTGGTCTGCCACGCCGCGGTGGCTATTTCAACTGTCGTCGTCTGGTGAGTTAAAAATGAAGTGCTGGACGTCGAGAAACCGTAAAAATCAGCGGTAGGCGAAGGTAGGCGGCCGGATGAAAGCCCGACGAATATCGCCGTTGCGGTGGAAACCGTGGGGTTGCCGAACTGGTCCTGCGGCTGCACGATAAACTCCCTGACCACGTTGATGTCGTCGGTTACGCTGTTTGCCCTGAGCGTGCGCGCGGGATTATCGAACGCAAGCTTAACCGGTGGCGCGGGATCAATGGTAATGTTGCCCGTATACGGCGAACCGTAACCGTAAGCTGTAAATTGCCACTGGCCGGGCCGGCCGTCCTCGCCAACGGGCCAGGAGGACATTTCGTCGTAATAGTAGAACTGGGCCTCGGTTTCGCCCTCGGGAATCGTTATCTCGTTTCCTATGGATGAAAGGTCGTTCTCCGTGCCGCTCGGCCAGCGGAAAGAACGCGCGGCAGAAGGCGAGTTCGTGGTAAGGTTAAACTTATCGGTGCCGTATCTTGTAATGTTATCAAAGTAGTCGTAGCGCCTGATTATTAACGGCGCGCTCTCCTGGCCCGCAGCTACGCTCTGGGATGTTCCCGCGAATTCAAGTTTATATCCCTTGCCGCCAGTCGTGGTGAGACGTCCCGAAATATTCATGTACTCGAGCAGGAACCTGGAAACATCGGCCGGAGCGCTGAACGTTGATATCCAGATTCTGGAATAGTCTCCAGCCTTAGTGGACACATAGTAGCGCAGCACGGGAGATAAGCCTACGCGCCCGGACGAATCAGTTACGGTGGACACGCATACGGCGCCGCTTTCATCCTTGATCGTGCCGGTGGAGCCGTAAACTTCCATGACGTCGAGATATACCGTAACCCCGGCGGAAGATATGGCGTTATTGTAAGCATCCACCATCTGGCCGATGATCTGCTTGTTGCCGGGCTCCGACAACGTGCCTGCCGGCACTTCCATGTTACCTACCGGCGTACCGGGATCGGACGGATTGGTGGATATGACTATCTTGTAGAAATCTCCGGGTATAACCGTTATCACCGGTTTTGTGGAGAAGCCGTCCCTGTTGGCCGATATGTTGCCGTCCCACGGGTCGCGAACGTCTATGGCCTGGGCGCCGCCCTTGCGAAGCGTAAAGCTGTTGGAGAACAGGTGCGTACCGTAATCGGACTGCACGAAATCGTAGTCCGGCGGCAGGCTTGTGTTCTGGGGAGCGGCGTATACATCCGACTGGAACTTCATCGCGCGGCTTTGGCCGGCATAAGTTGACCAGTTGGAACCGCTGGATACGACGTTATGATACTGGTCGCAGGCATTTACGCGCATACTGAATGCCGATCCCGCTATAACACTGGCCGGCGCTTCCGTAATGTGGAAATGATGCACCGCGGCGGGCCATATACGCACGCCCGAGGATTCGCCGGGATTGTATATGCCGCCCAGGTCGGCCGCGCGGGCCGTCCATGTGGATGAAGCGGTTTTCGGGTACATGCTGAAATTATTGCCGCCGTTAACCAGTATGTTGGCCGCAGGCTCCGTATCTATCGGGTCCCACGTTGTAACGCCGACGTTGGGCATGCCAACGCCCGAGCGTATCTTGTTGTAGAACATATCCGTGAGGTTTACCGTAACCGTTATATTGCTGCCGGCTATCCAGGCGGCGGGCGCACCGCTCTTGCCGGCCGTGGAACCGGCCACCGCATACTCACCGGGCGTCAGCACCTGCAGTTGAGCCGCACTCGAAGGTTGCAGTGTGAACTGCGCTGAACTGTCCGATGAATAGTTGGAATCAACGTCTATGGCGGATGCGATGTGGGTTGTTGCGGCGGTGCGCAAAGACAGGTAGAACCTCTTCGTGCCTGAAACCATGGCCGCCGTGTCCGGTTCAACATCGTAATTATCGTTAGTGGCAAGGCGCACCATCGGCTCGGCGGCCGTAACATTGTAATAATCGTCTATGCAGTTTACAGTCGTATAAAAGCCAACTCCCGCGGTCTGGGCGCCGGGCGTGCCGGTTATACCCGCGAACGAACCCGGGATGGACGTGGTGCCGGGCAACAGCACCTGGAGCCGCCTGGGAAGCGCCGGAACGCATTCGAACTCCGAGGAACTGTTGGGCGTGTACACCTCGCCTATCTCGTCAACGTCAGTAACTCTTATGTAATGGTCGGTAGCGCTACGGCGCAATGTAAACGAAAATAGCGCGATACCGTCGCTGTCTACCGCGGCGGTTGAAGGCTCTGTATCGTATACATCCAGGGAGCTTTCCGCGTCAATAATCACAAAGCCGTTCCGCACCGGATTCCAGTAGGAATCGCACAGCGCCGCGCGCACGTCAAAAGAGGTGCCGGCAGTCTGCACAGTCGGCAGCCCGTCGGTTTTACCGTCCGCGGTGCCGCCGCGGATATCCTCGCCCGGCAGAATCGCAAGCAATTTCCTGGCCTGGCCCGCGGAAACCGTAATGCCCTGCGATGAATGGGCGGACAAAGCACCGTTTTGGTCGTCAACGCGCACGCGCCATGTAACCGTGCCGGTTGATGCGGTAAGCATTGTCAAATCGAAAGTCGCCGAGGTGGACATGAGCGAGTAAATATCGTGATCAAAATCGTTAGGGTCGTCGGTAATAACACGCACGTACACCGAAGACGATGCAAGGTTCCAGTAGGAATCGCATACGCGCACCGTTGCCGCGAACGAGACGCCGGCGGTCTGGACGTCGGGCGAACCGCTCCTGCCCGCCAGTGTGCCGGGCGCCGGGCTTTCTCCGGGAACAAGGACCTGCAATTTCTTAGGCTCGCCCGAGGCGACATCGAAGGATGAGGACTGGTGAGCTGAAAGCGCGGGGATTGCCGCGTCGTCATCTTGCGCCGATACGGTTGTAGCCTGTGAAGTATGCAGGTTGCATGCCGCTATAACAACGCCGCCGCTCATGATGTGGTTACTGTTGATGCCATTGTTTACGGGATCAACGTCGTTGGAATCGGATGTCGTAATCGTTACGGGATTCTGGGATACGGTGCTTACCCAGTTATAATAATCATCCACCGCGTAGACGGTAACATTGAAATCCTGTCCCGCGGTCTGCACCGAGGGCGAGTTAATCCTTCCGACGGGCGTAACGGTTTTACCGTTCACCCGCGTTTCGCCCGGCAGAACTACCAGCAGGCGGGAAGGCACATTGGGATTGATAACGATGGGCGAAGACACACCCATGTTGTATCCCCCGCCCGTTGCGGTTATTGTATGCGTCGAAGCGGTTACGAGGCCGTATGAAACGTTGAACGCGCGCGATCCATTTACCAGCGTCTGGGCGCTGGGGGTAGACCAGTATACGTCAGTTGAACCGAGGGATACCGACGGCATCGCGCCGCTTGCTATCCTGTTCCAGTGGTCGTCGCAAAGATTAACCGTAACGTTGAACGCTTCCCCCGCCCGCCTGGGCGCGACAACTCCGGTTTTGCCGGCCGCGGATCCCGGCTCGGCCGCCTCGGACGGAACCAGCACCTGGAGCCTTGTCGCCGCAGACGGATGAACGTACACGGGAGAGGAAACGCCTACTTCAAGCTCCGGTGAACCGTCAATATCCACGGCGGACAGCGTCCACGTGGATGCCGTAACCATCGTGATGGAATAAGTTGCGCTTCCGGCATTCAGGGGAGAGGTAGCCGGGTGAACGTCATATTTATCCTGCGTATCCACGCGCACCTCGGAAACCTCGGACGCGACCGTATTCCAGTAAGGGTCAACCGCACGCGCCGTAACCTCAAACGAAGAACCCGCGGTCTGCGGCGCCGGAGCGCCTGCTTTACCGCCGCCGGCCGCGTAGGGGCCTTTGCCGGGCATGTAAGTTTCCCCGGGCAGCAATATCATCATTTTGACCGCATCGGACGAGCTGACTGTGAACACCTGGCTGGTGTAACTCTGCATGGGCGTCCCAAGCGGATTTTTAACCGGCGTATCGTAAGCGACGGCTGTTACGGAATGCGTAGAAGCCTTGAAAATAATATTCGTAAAGGCCGCAATGCCTTCGTTGTCGAAACCTGTTCCCTGCTCGCCGCCGTCATACTCATCGGTGGAGTCAAGGTACACCAGCGAAGTTTCACCCGGCACGTGATTCCAGAGAGAATCGCATGCGTAAACCGTCGGATTAAACGAAATGCCCGCGGTCTGCGTTAAGGGCGCGGCAGCTGTCTTGCCCGAAGCCGTGCCGGGGGCGTATACCTCGCCCGGGACAAGCGCAAGCAGTTTGACGGGCGTGCCGGCGTTTACCCATACGGCGGTGGAAATGCCCGGTTGTATATTGGGAGACGTGAAATCCGTATCGCTGGCCTTGATAACGTTGTAGTTGTTTGCGGTAACCAGAGTAAACTGGAACGAAAGCGCGCCGCTGGAAAGGACGTCGGATCCAGGCTCAATATCGCCAGGATCGCTTGAATAGGCCGTAACCTCGGGCTGCGAATTGGTAAGGTTGTACCACTGGTCAACGGCACGCACCGTAACATCGAACGGCGCGCCTGCGTAGACTGGCTCAAGGTTGCTTGTCTTGCCTCTCGGCTCGACAAGATATTTACCGTCAACCGGCGTCTCCCCGGGCAGCAGCACCTGCAACCGGTAAGGATCGTTGGCCGACACCGGTATGACACCGGTATAATCGCCGAAATAACCGCTTGCGGTAACGGACGCCACGCTTACGCCCGCCGTAACCAGCGTAAGCCGGAAGGTGGACGTCCCGTCTTGCAGTGATTTGGCCGCCGGTTCGCTGTCATACTCGTCGCCGGTGGTTATCAGCGCCGAAGGCGCGGCTGTCGTCGGATTGTAATAGTAGTCGCACGCATTGACGGTTACGTCGAATGCAAGCCCCGCCGTGCGGGCGGAAGGCGAACCGGTGCGTCCGCGTACATTTCCGGTGTATCTGCCGGGAGCCGCGGTTTCGCCGGGGGCAAGGACCTGCACGCGGGTCGGCGCCGCGGGTTTAATATAGACGCTTGAAGACGTGCATGAACTGATTTTAACGTTGGACGATATAACCCCGACGGTCTGGCTTGAATAAGTTACCATCTGGAAATTAAATATGGCCTGGCCCAGGTTTATGCCTTTCGGCGTTATGGATGCGTCATAGGGATCCGATGTGATGACGCTTACGGTAAAGTTGCCCGTATCTGTGCGCAGGTTGTAGTAGCTGTCCGTGCAGTAGACCGTGCCGTTGAACGATTGTCCCGCGGTCTGCTGCGCCGGCAATCCGGATCTGCCGCCCGCTCCGCCATAAGGAGGCTTGCCCGGCACAAAAGTTTCACCGGGCAGCACCATCAGAAGCCGCGAAGGCGTCGAGGCGCTGACAGTAAACGCCGCCGTAGTACCCGTGGAATATATCAAGGCCGTGTCATATACGTTTATTACCTGCGCTGTGCTGGCGGTAGGGAGCGTCAGCGTAATGTACTGGCTGCCGCCGACAAGGCTGACCTCGCCCGGCTCCGTATCGAATTCATCGCTTGTCCTTACCTGGACATCGGGCGAAACCACGTCGCTGACGTTCCATAGCACGTCGGTGCAGTTCACCTGGATATCGAACGACTCGCCCGCGGTAATAGCGCTCGGCGCGCCTTCCTTGCCGGTGGTGGTATTGGGCCTTGCCGTTTCGCCGGGAAGTATAATCTGCAGTTTTGACGGATTGCCAGGTTCGATAAAAATAGCCTCGGATTGGGACTGGCCGTAATTCGGAGGGTCAATATCGTCATCCGACGCTATAAGGTAATGGGAGGAATTGGCCGTAACCAGGTTAACCATGAATATCGTTGTGCCGTGCTGCAATGGCTGCGTAATCGAATCCCAACCTATCCCCGTCTCGGCGCCAACGCCGTCATTGGGGTCGGACGACGACAATTGCGCCACGGGGTTTGCGCCATCCACTATATTGTTGTATGAATCCACGCAATGCACGGTAACGCTGAACCACGCCCCGGCCGTGGAACCAAGAACGGAATATGAAGCGTTCTTGCCCGTAAACGAACCCGGCTCATGCGCCTCGTTGGGAACAAGCACCAGCAGCCGTTTCGCGCTGCTGGCGTAGCGGCCGCCCTCCGGCGTTACGGTTATTGTGGAACGCGACATGCTGTACGTCGCGGCGGTAACCGTCATGGTGGTACGGTCAACCGTGCCGCCCTGGTATATAGTGGCGCGGCGCAGGTAGAAAGGCATGGCGCGGGAACCGTCCTGCAGGCTGATTGATCCCGGCGCGGGCGCCCACGGATCCGACGTTACAAGCGTTACCAGAGGAGACTGCTGGTAGCTTATGTTCCAGTATTTATCGCATGCGCTGACGGTTGCATAATAAGTTGTGCCGGCGACAAGTTCCGACGGGGCCGAGCTGCGCCCGCCGCCGCCGGTATATCCGATCTCGTAATAAGGCGGCTTGCCGGGCTGGTGAACTTCGCCGGGCAGAAGCAGTTGCAGGAAGCTTGCATCCTCGTGATACGGCCGCACCTGCGCCTGCGCGCTGCCGTCCGTCAGGAATGAAGATGCCGGCGTTACGTCCGCGGCAGTTACTGTGGCCGTGCTGTTGCCGATGTCAAGCGGGCCGGCATTGCCTCTTATAAGAATCATCGTAAACGTCGTGGCGCCGCTGACAAGTTGCAGGTTAGCGGGCGCCTGCGCGTACGGATCGTTGCTGGTAAGCCGCACCGTCTGGGTGGAATCGGCGGTGTTCCATTTTGAATCGGTCGAATAAACGCGCACGGGGAAGCCTGCGCCCGCCACCTGCACGGACGGTGAGTTCCGCTTGCCGGTCGGTGAGCCGGGCCATAGTTCCTCGTTTGGCATCAACACAAGCAACTTGCTTGCGGGCGCCGCCGCCACGCGTATATTGGGCGTATGCGTGGAAACAAGGTTCAGGCCGCTTACGGCATCAGGCGCCGTGGACGCGGTAATGCTCCAGCCCGTGGTGGTGGCGGTAATGAGCGACGTGGGAATTACCGCTACGCCTAGATTCGTAGGCTGGTAATCGGGAGAAACGTAGAACGTATCGTTTGCCGTAAGCCTTATGCGCGTGGCAACCGTAGTGTTAGGGTTCCAGTATTTATCAACCACCTTGACGGTAACGGGATACTGGGTATCGGCAAGCCACTGAGACGGTACGTCCGCGGTTTTGCCGGTTACGGAACCCGGCAGCGCCGTCTCGCCGGGGGCAAGTATTTGCAACTTGACCGCATCGTTAAACGTGGACGTAATGGCCGGCGTAACGTATGGCTGCATGAAATCGCCGGCAGCCGTTGAAAGCACAAGCCTGTATGCCTCGCCAATACCGCGATGGAACTCGACGCTGAAGGTTGCGACTGCATCGGTTGTTCCTTCCTCCGACGGGTGAGTATCGTAGGGGTCTTCCGTAGTAATCTTTAAAAGCGTATTGCTTGATTTTACCAGGTTCCAGCGGCTGTCAGTTATAAGCGCCGTAACCGTGAACGGCGCGCCCGCCGTCTGGGTAATTACGGAGCCTGATTTTCCACTGGAGGAGCCCGGCAGGTGCGTCTCATTCGGCACAAGGCACAACAGATAGTTGCCGGAACCGGGATTTACCTTGACGGGCTGCGTAACGTACTCCGTATGCGCGCCCGAGGCCGTGATTGTCCAGCCGCCAGTAGTCGCCGTCATGAGTGTTGCCGAAAACGTCAGCTTGCCGTTGACAAGCTGCTGCGCGGCGGGTACGGTTGCATAGGTATCGGTTATCGCAAATGAAACGGACGAGTTATCGTCCGCGACGTTCCACCAGTCGTCCACGGCACGCACCTCGAAGTTGAAAGCCGAGTTGGCGGTTTGATCGGATATTACGGATGTGTCCAGCTTGCCGGCCTGTCCCGCGGTCTTACCGGGAGCTGCGGTTTCACCCGGCAGGATTACCTGATATTTGCGCACGGTGTTATACGTAACACCGATATTCGGACTTGAAGTTGAGGTGTAAAGCGGGTTTGCGCCGTCCACATCGGCTACTGTAATAATGGCGCCGCCGTAGTTAAGCGGATCTGACCCGGCCGTAACCAGTGTGACGGCAAATACGGTAGTGCCTCCCACCAGCGCACGGGATGACGGATGCGTATCGTAGTTATCCGACGTGGTAAGCCCGACCCACGGTTCATTGAGCGAAACTTTGTTCCAGTAATTGTCAACCAGGTTTACCGTAACGTTAAATGCCTGTCCCGCGGTCCGTGTCGTGGGCGCGTTATTTTTGCCGAACGGCGCGGGATTGTAGCCGTTGTCGTATTTACCGGCAGACGTTGTTTCACCCGGAACGAGCAACTGTAATTTAACGGCATCACCCGGCAATACCGTCATTGCCGGCGAAGAAGTGTCGCTGCCGAGCAGCGGCGCCTCGGTATCAACCACGGTAATGCTGTGGGCGCTACCAGCGGTAACAAGCATGACGCTAAACGTTGTTGTGCCGACGGTCAGCGGCGCGGTTGCCGGGTGAACGTCCCAGTTATCGGACGTATCCAGCCGCACCTGCGAAGAGTCTGACGCCTGTGTATTCCAGTTTGCATCCGTGGCGCGCACCGTAACACTGAACGGAGTGCCTGCTGTCTGCTGAGAGGGAACGCCGCTCCTGCCCGATTGCGATCCCGGGACGGCCACCTGGCCCGGGAGCAGAACCTGCAACCTTGCCGCCGCGCCGGCCGTTACGGTAAGGCTGTCGGACACGTTCTGGAGCATGTACGGAGCCGCCGCGTCTCTTGCGGTGAGTACGTGGCCGCCGGCGGCGGTAACAAGAGTAACGCGGAAAACCGTCGTGCCTGCCGAAAGCGCCCTTGCGGCCGGCGTGGAATCGTAAATATCGGATGCCTCCAGCGTAACCGTGGAAACGTCCGCGGACTGGAAGTTGAAATAATCATCGCACGCGTTCACGGTAACATCGAATGGCGTGCCGGCGGTCTGCGTGTCGGGGTCGCCGCTGCGGCCCGGCTGTGCGCTTGCATAAGTTCCCCATTCTTCCGACTGCCCGGGCAAAAGCGCCAG
Source organism: Elusimicrobia bacterium RIFOXYA2_FULL_50_26 (assembly GCA_001800355.1). Taxonomy (GTDB): domain Bacteria; phylum Elusimicrobiota; class Endomicrobiia; order Endomicrobiales; family XYA2-FULL-47-53; genus XYB2-FULL-50-12. The sequence goes on along the minus strand of MGVF01000137.1, from coordinate 2,998 downwards.
CAGTTTTCTGGCGGTGCCGGCCGAAACACTTATCAGCGAGGAATTATAGCCGGTGTACCCGGAAGCGTCGGCATCTATCGTCCAGCCGGAATCGTTGCGCGTGACGAACATTACGGCAAACGTGGTTGAGCCTGAGGCGAGCGTCCTGGCCGCCGGTGAAATATCGTTGGGATCGTCCGTCGTAACGTCTGCGGACGGCGTGAATGCGGCGTTTCGGTTCCACCAGTAATCGCACGCATTCACCGTTACGGTAAATGTGCTGCCGGCCACCTGCGAAATAAGCGATGTTCCCTTGCCGCCGGTATTGCCCGTGTACGGCGGTTTGCCCGGTATATGGGATTCATCCGGAGCAAGCACAAGCAGCCGGCGTTTTGAAGCGTCGGTATCCGGATTTGGCGTTACCTGCACGCTGGCCGAAACGTAACTCTGCATCTCACCGACGGGACGCCCCGTTATGCTCCAGCCTGAATTATTCCAGTTATAGGCATCCGTGGCCGAAACGAACGTCAGTATAAACGACGTTGTGCCGGCGACAAGCGTCTGGGTTCCGGGTTCCACGTCGTAAGGATCCGCGGTTTCAACCCATACGCGCGTGGAACTGGAAGTCCTGTTCCACCACTGGTCGCATGCATTGACAGTTACCGCGAAGGCGGCGCCTGCGGTCTGGGTGGCTGCCGTGCCGTTCTTGCCGAATGGCGCGGCTATGACGCCGTTATTGTATTTGCCGCCAACGTTCGTTTCGCCCGGCACCAGCACCTGTAGCTGCCAGGCTACGTTCGGCGTAACTGTAACTCCCCGCACCGTGTATGGCGAAAGCGGCTGGGCGTTCTGGTCCGAGGCGGTAACGGTATGCGTTCCGGCGCTGACAAGCGTCATCTGCACCTGCACCGCTCCGCCGGCAAGCGGCGCGGCCGTCGGCGTTGAGTAATAAAGATCCGTTGCCGTCAATTGAACGAGCGCCGCGGCATCGGTGCGCTTATTCCAGTAATTATCACAACCGTTGACGGTTACGGTAAACTGCGATCCCGCGGTACGCATCGTCGGATAACCGCTCTTGCCGGATACGGAGCCCGGCAGCGCGGACTCGCCCGGCATCAGCGCCTGCAGGCGGGTCGCCGTCGCGGCCGCGACGGAATATACGGCCGTCGTGAACGGATCGTACTCTATGCCGAGGCTGTCAACGTCGCTTGCAGTTATCGTCGCGGTTCCCGCGGTAACAAGCGTTGCGCTAAACGTTTGCGCGCCGTCCGAAAGCCCGTTATCAACTATCGCGCCGTCGTAAATATCGGAAGTCTCAAGGTGAACGACCGGGTTGCCTTCCATGGGATCTATGCCGAACAGCGTATAATCCACCCTGTTCCAGTAATAGTCACAGGCGTTCACGGTAACGGTAAACGCGATCCCGGCGGTCCGCGTGGCTATGCTGCCGGACCTGCCGCCTGTCGCGTCGGTGTAAGGCGGCTTGCCCCAGGCCGCCTGCTCGCCGGGCATCAACACCTGGAGCCTGCGCGGCGTGGTAACATCGTCCGGCGCGGGGCGGACGGCAACCTTTTGTGATTGCGATGTGCCGTAAGTCGAGTCCGCATCGGCGGCATTGATTATCCAGCCGGATGTTGAGGCGGTAACAAGCGTCCAGGAAGGGTTTGCAATATAACTGTTGCCGTCGTTAAGCAATACGCTCGTGTCGCTTATAGAATCGTCCCACGGATCGTCGGACGTAATATTCACGGTTATCGCCGGGCTTCCGGCCGGCGCCGACGTGTTGTGATATTTATCCGTAACCCTGAGCGTCATGCCGAAAGCGGCGCCCGCCGTCTGCGTGGCAGGGTAATTTGATTTTCCACCCGTCGTATCATCGTGCGGCGGCTTGCCCGGCGCCGCGGTTTCACCGTCTACAAGTACCTGTATGCGCGACGCGGTGTCTGCATACATGCGCACGCTTTCTCCCTGCTGGAAGGTAAGGCCGCCCGTTACCGGTTCCGCTCTCAGGTACCTGTAAAGGGCGGAACTGTTGTCGCCGGTATATATCGTTACGGTATGGGTTGACGATGTTACCAGCGTCGCCGTGGAAGGAGTAACGGTGGCATACTGATCTTCGCCGACGGCCGATGTCATTACCCTGGCGCGCACTATGGCGCCGGTGGATGCTATGTTCCAGTAATTGTCGCATGAGTTTACGGTTACGATAAACGATGCGCCGGCCGTTTGCGCCTGGGGCAACGCGTCCTTACCGTACGGGGTTGTTTTGTTGCGCGCGCCGGACCAGTTACCGGGCTGGTTATGCTGATCCGGGGAAAGCACCTGCAAAAGCTCGGGCGCCGCGGGCAGCACGGTAAATACGGGCGTTGTAGTGGTAACGTATACCGGGCTTGCGGCGTCAACGTCGTCAACCCTGAGCTTCTGGGCGCCGGCCTTGAACGGCTTGTAAGCCGCGCCGCCGGAGAATACGTATTGGCCTTCGGTCATGTTGGCGCTGGAAGGCACCAGCGAATAGTTATCGTTTAAAGGCGTCAACTGCACGCCCGCGCTTACGCCGGAGAGCCTGTTCCACTGGTTATCCGTGGCGTTGATCGTTACCGAGAGATTGCTGCCTGCGGTTATGGGAGAGGGCGAATCATACTTGCCGTTTACATGTCCCGGCGCCGCGGTTTCGCCCGGCAGCAGCACCTGGAGCCTCGCCTGCGCCGTATTCGGATTAAGCGCTATGCCGGTTACGGTCTGCGAACTCCAGCCTATTTCTTCGTCTGAATATGCCGTAAGGATGTGTGTAACGGCATCAACGTCGCCGTTGTTGCTGCGCGCCTTGCGCAGTGTTACGGATATAACCTTGTAGCCGCCGGAAAGGTTTGCGCCCGGCACCGCGGGCTGCATGTACGGATCGGTTGAAAGTATCTTTACGCTCGCCGTGCCGGTGGAGTTGAAGTTCCAGTAGCGGTCGGTGGTGCGAACGCTTACGTTGAAAGCCGTGCCCGCGGTTTTCGCCGTCAGGTTCGACGTT
>MGVF01000136.1 GCA_001800355.1 Elusimicrobia bacterium RIFOXYA2_FULL_50_26 | reverse complement strand
GGCTAGTTCACAAAAATACCGGAAAAATAATTCCATCATGCCGCAGTGGACTCAATGCCACACCTTCACGGCACAATAGCAGATAAATCGTTTCAACGTTAACTATGCGGGTTTTGCGTAACATCAGTTCATAACTTATTATTCCATTCGGTGGACAGATATTTCAGGCGCAGTTCGTTTTTTGTGGCTGTTTCTTCAGGTGTCAGGGTAGAGCGTTCGAGGATAACGTTCCGTTCGTCCTCCATTGCCTGGCCTATGGCTTGCGCCGCTTTATCGAAATCCACTTGCGAGGGAAGGTGTATCGAACCCTGTTGAAGCAATGTTTTGCCCCTGCGCCGTTGGCAGGAACCGACTATTTTTATTCCTCCTATGTGCAGGTCGTACGGAAAAAACGTTTGCACGCATAGGCCTGAGGGTGCGGAAAAGCCGCTGTAAAACTCCGCCTTAAAGCTGAGGAGCTGAAGCCCGCGCCTGAGCGCCGTGTGTATCAACTGGTAGGTTTTTTCCTGGTCGTAAACCCACGGCCATGAACTTTCGTCGGCTGTAAAGCAATAAGAAATATCTCTGCCGTGGCGGACGCCCAGCCCGCCTGTCATCCGGCGTATGACGGGAACACCGTAAGCTTTAAACTCGCCATGTTTTTGGAAGTATCCGATAGTAACGCAAGGGGAGAGCCACGTGTAGAGTCTCAAGCAGGGGGGCTGTTTTTCCCCGACGGCGCGGAGAAACAGGGTTTCATCCAGAGCCATGTTGTTTTCACCCGTGTCCGGAGCGGAAGAAAGGAAGCGGTAGCGTTGTTTATTCATTGGCGGGACTTGCGCCGCTTTTCCGCATCAAGAAGTGCGCGCTTCCTTTTGATGCCGCCGGGTGCAGAATATCCCCCCATGGCGCCGTCGCTTCGCACAACCCTGTGGCAGGGGACATGAGGCGCGAAAGGGTTTTTTGCAAGCGCCTGTCCCACGGCGCGGGCGGCGCCGGGGTGGCCTATTTTTTTAGCCAGTTCGCCGTAAGTCATGGTAGCCCCCGGCGGTATCAAGGCGCAGGCAGCCCATACTTTCCGGTAAAAGAGCGGGTATTTTTTATATTCGTCGGTTGACCGTATTTTCATGTATTTATTCACGGTTGTGCATTGTCAGGCGGCCTTCATCGTCGGTGGAAACCGTTATCTTTCTTGCGCTCCTGTATTTGCGGTAATAACGGTTAACGTTTTCGACGTAAGCGCGGGTTTCGCGGTATGGCGGAATATTTTTGTACCTTGCAACTGCCGTGGGACCGGCGTTATAGGCCGCAATAGCTTTTTCAGTATTTCCGTTGAACGTGTAAAGCATATCCCTAAGATAACGCGTTCCCGCCAGGATGTTTTCTTCCGGTGAATAAATGCTTTTTACGCCCAGCAGGCGCGCGGTTTCAGGCATAAGCTGCATAAGGCCGCACGCTCCTTTGCAGGAAGTGTCCGTGGGGTTGAAATTCGATTCCGCCTTTATAACCGCCTTGATGAGCGCCGGATCAACGGAATGTTTTTTTGCGGCGCGGTTTATTATATTATCGTAAGGTGTTTTTAACGATACCGGCGCGCCGGAGTTGTTATTGGGCGTCATGCGCAACGATGAAATAAACCTTTCCTTGACTGTATCCCTGGTTGAATAAATTATTATTCTGCGTATCTCGTCTTTTTCAAAACGGACCGCGCCGGTTTTAAGGTAAACGAGGCAGCCCCCGTCAGGCAGCTTGCTTATGTCCCCGCTGAAGTTGTCTCCGCTGTTTAATATGACCTTGCCGGGCGCGGCCAGCAGCATATTCGCCGTAAATAAAAGTATTATCGTCGTAGCAGATAGGACGTTCATGGCCATACTAATTTTATAACAGAAAAAGGAATGATTGTCAATCAGGCCAAGACGGATAAAATAAAAACCGGACACACCTGGTAACCGGCTTCATTTTTAACCTATTTGCCACTGATCGTTTTTCTGATCAACGAAACTCTACGACAAGCTGTTTATGGAAGATAGACGCGATCTTCTCAAGCGTGCCGATGGTCACGTTGTTGTCGTGCTTCTCGATTTTTAAAACAGTTCCCGGATTTCACATTTGCCGAGATAGTATTGAACAAATGTTCTTGTATTGTTCTTCTCCCGATATCCCTTCCAATGCTATTAAAGGTTGCGTAGGTTAGCGTGTTTTGCGGCATTCTTAATTTGTGTATGTTTTTTATTTCATGTTTTCCAGTTTCGAAAGTCTTGCTTCAAGTTTATCAATTTTGGATTGTTGCGCTCTCACAGCTTCAAGAAGCACTACTGTCAATTTACTGTAATCAATCCCCTTAAAACCATTCACGTTTTCATGAACGAATTCAGGGAATTCTTTTTCCACATCTTGTGCAATCAGCCCGATTTGTGGAGTATCGTAATAAGAATCATTACCACTATTTTGGGAATCTTCTTCTTTATCTTCCCTGCTATTCGCACCGGCTTCTGTTTTGATTTTTTTACACTCTGATTTATTCCATTTGTAAGTCTTTCCCTTAATTCGCAGAAGCTTGGTTAATGTAGCGTCACTCTGAATATCTCTGATATCCGTTTTGAGCCTTGCATCAGAATTACTGCCAAAATAATTAGCCCAAACCGGCCCCCACACCTCAAAAGTATTTTGCCCCCAAATTCTTATTCTTTCCACATTATTGGAGTCATAAACTTTCATCATTCCCCCAACCCCGGTTACAGTTACGCCGTTTGATCCTAACTTAATATTCCCCTGCGTCGAATCTTGAGCTCCGAATATACCTATAGTATTTGCAATATTGATATCATAAAGAGCCGCATCATCTCCACCCTGAAAGTATTTTTGACCGTTTGCCTTCGCGTAAATAGCACCTGACGCCTTTATATCCCCATTAACGTCAAGTTTTGCCTGGGGATAACTTGTTCCCAGGCCGACATTCCCTGTTACCACCAGGTTTACCGGTCCATAGTTACCCACGTAGTCCGCATCGTCACCCGTCTGTAACGTAAACGTTTTGGTATCGCCCCGCCAATACAATCCACCATGCGCTACACCCCAGCCGGAAAACATTATCGCCTGGTTCTGATTCGCACTAGCACCCCATAACCATAAATTTCGCCCGCTTTGCCTGATTTCGCCGACAACTTCCAGGTTTTTAGCAGGATTAACTGTGCCTATGCCGACGTTCCCGTTATTGGTTATCGTCATCTTCGTGTAATAGCTCAGAAGAGATCCGGCTGTACCGTTCGGTGAAGTTTGAAAATACCACGACCCGACCGGCGCATTAAATTCAAGCCGGCCGGCACATCCGTTATTAAGATACCTGTCGGCATTTGAATTGTAGGTAGAGTTTGCCATTAATTCAAAATTACCGGAATCGTCAATAGTTTGCCGTCCAACTAAATGAAGCGTTGACAATGGATTAATTGTTCCAATCCCAAGTTTTCCGCCAATTACAAAATTCCCGAGGCTTCCTGAGGAATAGCCTGATGATCCCAGCAGCTGGCGGCCAAGTACTGTTACGGTGTCCAGCGTTACTTCCATGAAGTATTGTTTGTCGAAGGAAACGTTGTCGAGCGGGATATTTACGGTTGGCAGAAGCGTGCCCTGGCCAAGCAGGAGGTTGAATTTGCCGTCGCTGTTAAGGTTGACGCCTGTGTGTTTTTCGCCGAAATATGTGGTTCGCCTAAGGTTGGGGTTGCGTTGGTATAGAGGCGCACATCAACAACGTGGTTCTGGCCGGTAATAGGCGTTACGCCGTCGTTCTGGAAAAATGTACCCTGAATATTTATCTTGTTTACCCCGGCCAGCGCCAGGCTTTTAGCCAGCAGTAATGTAGTTACAAATTTGCACATCAGTTTGACGATACGTTTGGTTTTCATCTTGTTGCATCCCTTATAGGTTATGGACGATAATTTACCAGCCGCGTTGTTGTCGTAGCCAAAAGTTGCGTAGGCCAGCGTGTTTGCGGCGTTCTTAATTGAGGATAGCACGGCACCGGTATAAATGCTATTTACCGAATCCCCGTCAGGATAGTAAGCCTGGTCTCCCGGGAAAGGGCGTCGTATTCGGAAGATGTTGCAAACGTGCCGGCAATCGTCGGATTGTTGAAAAAATAATTCATTGTGTTTTTGTTCGCCATTTTCTATTATCTAATCAACTAACTCCGTCCCCAAGTTCCCGGGGCGGGGGATCACACCCGCTGGATTACACGACCTTGCCCGGCCGCACAATAAATCTGTCCCCATTTTCATGTCCTCATTTTCATGTTCCCTCATTTCATAGGAACCTGGCGCAGTGATCCCAGTAACGCCTCCCAGACGGCCCTCAGTTCGGCTTGATCTACCAGTCGAGCGCTTGCTTCAAGTAGGATCTCGGGTTGGTCACTTCGGAGGGGAACGCCCGGGAAGTGCCAGGTGAAGCGCACAAAGGGCGCAGCGCCCGGCTCGGCCAGTGAGGTTATGTTTTCCCTGCCACTCAAGCCTGCGGCGGAGCGTGGCTCATCTTTCAGCACCTTGAGCTGGACGCCCTCGCGTGCAGACTGGGCTTGCAAGTCATCAATCTCAGACAAAGGGTTCATTCTGGATGGCTCGCGCACCGTATGAGTATAGAAAGTGATCTCGAAGCTGGGCAAGGAAGGATGATCGAAAGACGCCCTCGCCTGCTCGTTCTCTCCAGGCTCACCGGCGATCGAGCCATGCTCGACGCAAAAGCCCCGGGCATGTCCGGTTTCGTAAGCATTGACTACGTTTTTCAATAACGTTTCAACAAGATACTCCTTGCCGGCGTCGGTGGCGCGTGCCATAAGGAGCACATGGTCGACCTCGGGCTTCATCGCCTCCAGCATTCGCAGTTGGGCAAACTGCCGGCTGTTCCTGTACCAGACTGCGGGCATGCCGGGCTGCAGTTCAAAAGATCGCACGACCGCGTCCGTTTCATCGGGAGGTAAGCCCAGGCTTCGGATCTGGGTAAGCCGGTCCGCCCAAATTATCTGAGGCCCCGAAGGAGGTATAGGCACCGTTTTGATAGTCACACGATAGATGCTCTGGCTGCGTCCCGACAACACCAGAGTCGACGGCAGGACAAAGTGGAACCGGCCGATAAACCAGGGGTTATCAATGCTCTTTTCAGTCATGGTCTTCTCCATTATCGAGATATGTTCTCCCTTCACCGTCAAGCCCGGGTCTGCAGCGCACAGCCCCGACAGGACCGGAAGCATAAAATATAGCGCAAGCCCAATAATCCACAGGATGTGCAGTTGCAGTGACATCCTTGTCCCGCACCGCTCATTCGAGTGGTGAACAGGGTCACGGTGGCGAAGGGGCAGAAGATTATAAGCGTTTCTCATCGAAATAATTCTTGCATAGTGCCAGAATGGCCTGTTCGGTATAATGTTGGGCAACCTTTTGCCCATAGGCCTTCTAGTGTTCGAGTTTGAATCCTGCATCTCCGGGGTGTACTCCTGGTTTGCGACCACCCATTTTGTTGAGTTTCCTGCTGGAAGAAACCGGTACAGTCCCATCCCCGCCCTCGACAAGGCGGTTGCAGAAATGATCAAGCTGATGAATAATGACCATAATGCGTATTCTGGCATATTTACACCTGTTCATTTTATATTATGGGTCTTCTCCGTTTTTTGTGGGTAAAAGTTAGCTATTTTCATAGATTTCTGGAAGCATACACGTCAAGACTTTCAGCCGCAAGTAATCTCGATCTTTCAAACCGTACGCTCTACGTTGAAAGAACCCGGATTTTGTTATTAAGTCCTTCAACGAAGCCAAGGGATACTTTGTTCTCTGGTTTAGCGTAAGCGGCAATACCGCTCCAATGACGCTCAATAAGTTCTGCGAATTCTTCGAAAGGATTAAGGCGCTGCCATTTAAGGGACGCCTTCCAGTTATCGAAGAACTTACGCGCCCAGGCTTCGGACTGATAGTTCCACAACTGACTGAAGGATTCTTTGAGCAAGTAAGCGGTGTTAAGCCGCTTGTTTACTTTTAGCAAGAGCTTCAACGAGCGTTTGCCGTCGAGGCCAAGATTCTTGTTGCGGGACAAGAGCGTATATTTTTGCCCTTTTATAAAAGAGCGTTGTTTGTCGTTGCCACTTAGACGGCTGTATTCCTGTTTGCGTATTTTGTCGAGAGCTTCGCCCAGATGCCGCATAACGTGAAAGCGGTCAAAGAGTATAGCTGCCTGCGGCGCATGTTCTTCAAACGCATTCGAAAACGGTTTCCACATGCCCATGATACCAAGACGGATTTGTTTGCATTTATCATGCCCGAGCTCTTTGTAAAATAAGCACATGCTTTCTTCAGACCGGTCGTCGCCGCCGAACCATATTGGATGTTTTTCTTCGAGATCGCTGACAACAATACTGTACGTATGCCCTTTACGTCGCGATATCTCGTCAATGCCAATGACCTTCGGATTCGCAGGACCTGCTCGGCTGAGCTTCCCCTGCATGTACTCTTTCTCAAGTTCTTTAACTGTTTTCCAATCAAGATTCAGTTCTTTGGCAACATCTTGAATATTTGATTTCTGACATTGTCTACCGACGTAAAAAGCAAATCGTCTTGTGTAACCGGACATGGCGCCGGACAGCCATTGGAGCTTCTCTTGTCGTGTCATCTTGCATTGACTACAGGCCAAACGCCGAACTTCAATGGCAAGATACACCCGCAGATCGCCGCACGGAAGATCTCGAACCAGCTTCGTATGCCGGTCATAATAGCTTCTACTGGTATTTCCGCATTCATAACATATTGTTTTTTTTGACGTCGTCTCATCGTAATGACAATTGCCTTGTTATCGTGTTTTTCGCTTTCTACTTGTTGGGTCGGTAAAAATCCCGTGAAGCAGTACGTGTCGATCAATCTCTTTTTCATAATGTCTTATTTGTAACACTTTTTTTGAGTTATTTCAAGTTGTTTATTCAACATGTTTTAAATATTTCTACCCACAATTTTGGGAGAAGAGCCAGAAAAATAACACGCACGCGCAATGGCAAAGCAATTTTACAATCACAGTCACTTTCATCGTGATGCCTCCCTTGTATAATGTATTTGATGGGATTTGGTAGAAAGGATTCAAGCGGCATAATAGCAAGTATTTGTGCCGGGTGTCAAGGAAAATTTTGCAACAAAAGACCTGCGATTGGTTTCGAGCTGCGCCAAAAATGCGGATTTAGGGAATCAGGCATTAACGCGGTAGGCTTTAAGGAAGGCGTCTACTATCAGTGGATGGAATTGTTTGCCGCTGTTTCTTTTTATTTCTTCTATTGCATCCGCTTCCGGCAGGGCTTTTTTGTAGGCGCGGTCGGTGGTCATGGCGTCAAAAGTGTCCGCAACCGAGATAATTGCGGCTATAAGAGGGATCTCATCGCCCTTCAGTGAAAACGGGTAACCCTTGCCGTCATAACGTTCGTGGTGGTATTTTACGCCGAGGATAACATCTTCAAATTCACCGATGGGGTTAAGAATTTCCGCGCCCGACATGGGATGTTTGAGAATGTATTCAAGCTCGTCGTTGGAAAGCGCATCGGGTTTGTTCAATACTACCTCGGGTATGGCTATTTTTCCTATATCGTGCAAAAGAGCGGCTATATTAAGGTCTTCTTTGAACCGTTCAAGGTTTTCTATTTTAATCATTGAGATGAGGTTGTCCGCTATTGCGCCGCTAAGCTCGGCAACGCGTTGCGTATGCCCCATGGTATATTTATCTTTTGCTTCGATCGCTTCCGAGAGCGCTTTTACTGTTCCGTGAAAAAGGCGTTTATTTACATCAAGTTGCTTACGAAGGTCTTCGAACAGCCATGAGTTCTGTATTGCCATTACCACGTCGGAAGCAAGCACTGACAAGAAACCCAGCTCCTCGGGTGAAAATGCGCTTTTATCTTCTTTTGCGCCGAGAAAAAGTATTCCGACAAGATTGTTGCGGTAAAACCCCGGGACGTATGCATCCGCCTGGTACAATGACATTTCGTCCTTCAACCGCTCTATAAACTCTACCATCGGTTTGTCGCCTTTTTCCAGCAACTCTCCGCTGAGATGCTCCAGCCGGCCCGCAAGCATGAAATCCCGCCCCAGAGGCGTATAGGTTTTATCCGTGAAATAACGTATTATCGGATTGTCTTTTTTTACCTTGGTAAATCCTTCCGGTATTTTGGCGCCCTTTTTCCCCCTGGATATTTTGACCACGTATTCTTTGCTTTGCTTCTCGTAGAGAAAAACGCCGGCGTGGCCTACTTTTATATTACGCAAAATAGTGCGCAGTATAAGTTTTATGAGAACGTCCGCGCGGCGAACAAGAATCATCTGCCGTGCAGCCTTTTCCAGTTCGCGGTGGTAATTTATGTTGGTGGGTGTCATTGCGGGATGTATTTGTTTATTTTCTGCCTGAGGTCGCCCAAATCAAGCGGTTTTACGATGTAGTCTATGGCGCCCAGTTCGCGCGCCTTGTCCTGGTATTCCTGCTCTATCCTGCCTGTTATCATTATAACCTGTGCGCTGGAATTTTGTTTACGTAATTCCCTTAACACGCTAAGGCCGTCATGCCCATCCCTGCTTTCGAGTTGAATGTCCAAAAATACCAGATCTACCTTTTTTTCAACATACAACCTCAATGCTTCCCTGCCGGAAGTTGCCTTTATGCTTGAGAGGTTCATTCTTTGCAGGAATCTCTCTAAAAAACTTACAATTTCTTCTTCATCGTCAACTACGAGGATGGTTTTTTCCATTAAGCTGTCCTCCGGGTCAGTTAACTGAGCCCAACTTGCAAAAGACAAACGGTACTGGACGGCGCGGGTATAAAAAATAAAAACCCGAAGAAAGAAATCTTCAGGTTATGCCTTTGGATGAAAATGATAAAAACTGCAATAGTTTATCCAGGGAGTAAATCATCGTAGCCACCTATGCAATCAAGAGTAACGTGACGAACTACGCAAGTAAATAAATGATACCAGAATAAACCGCAAATTTCAAGGTATTTTTGAGAATTATTTTGTCGCTGCGTTAAGCATGTTCCTGGAACGGCGCAGGCGGTGATAGGAAATGGCGAAACGGTGGGCTTCGTCGCGTACTGCCTGCAGTGTATGCAGGGCCGGGGAGTTGCGTGGCAGTTTCAGTGGCGCCGGCTGGCCGGGCATGTATATTTCTTCCTGTTTTTTTGCAAGTGAAACCGTTGGAATTTTCAGTTTCAGGCTGCCCATGGCTTCCATGGCGGCCGAAAGCTGGCTTTTGCCGCCGTCTATCAGAATTAAATCCGGCAGCATTTTTTCTTCGTCTGACAGGCGGCGGTATCGTCGGTACACCACTTCCTTTATCATGGCTACATCGTTAGAGCCGGTTATGGTTCTGATTTTGAAGCGGCGATAATTGTCTTTGTCCGGGCGGGCATTATGGAAGCGCACCATGGAGCCGACGGATTCAGTCCCTGAAATATTGGATATGTCAAAACCTTCGATTATAACGGGAAGTTGCGCAAGCCCCAGCACGTTTTTCAGCTCTTCCAGGGCTTCCGTGATTTTGAGCGATGCGGCAAGGTCTTCGGGTTTGAGTTCACGCACGGTGATTTTTTCGTCTATGCGTTCAAGCGTAATGATGCGGTCGCGCAAGGATGCCGCTTTCTCGTAGTTTAGCTCATGGCTTGCGTGCTGCATTTCCTGCTCCCACAAGCGCTTCAGGTTTGAGTATTTTCCTTTGAGAAACAGGCGCAACTCGTTTATCTGTTTGCGGTAATCTTCAGGGCTTATTTTCCCCATGCACGGCCCCGGGCAACGGCCGGTTTGAAAATAAAGGCATGATTTAACCTTGTTAAGCGGGGGCAGAAGCCCTGAGTCAAATTCCAGCGCGCATGGGCGCCACCCGAACATTTTTTGCAGCCAGCGCAGCGTGTTTTTTATCGGGCCGAGCTGCGGGTACGGCCCGAAGTATTCGCTGCCGTCTTGCGCCAGTTTTCGTGTAAAGAACAAGCGAGGGAAGTCCTCGTTAAGCGAGAGTTTCAGGTACGGGTAGGATTTGTCGTCCCGCCACATGGAATTGTAATAAGGTTTGTAGCGGTTTATCAGCTGGCGCTCGATAACAAGCGCCTCGTTTTCATTAAGCGCAAGCACGTAATCTATATGACGGAGCGAACGGACAATGGCGCGCACCTTTGGTTCTGCGTCGGCGCGAAAATATGACGTTACCCTGCGGCGCAGGTTGTTCGCCTTGCCGATATATATTATTTTCCCGCCGCCGTTGCGATAAATGTAGACGCCGGGGGAGTGCGGGAGTTCCCGGAGCCTGTTTCTATCTATCATTTTTGGGTTTAATTATTACCGCCAGGATGGGTTTGCGTTCTTCTATGCCGAATATGTGAGACATGGCAAAGAATATGGCTACACCGGCGATTAGCGCGGTTGCCATGCCGGCCGCAGGCCAGCGCGCCATGTAGCGGAAGGCTATAAGATATGTGCCACCCCCCATCAGCGCCGCCGCCGCGGTTGTTTTGACGGCAGTCACAACTATGCTGCGTATACCCAGCGCGCCTATCTTTTTCCTGAGAAGGTAACCGAGTATCCCGGCGTTCAACCACGAAGCGGCCGCGGTGGCAAGCGCAAGCCCTGCCACGCCCATGAAGCGCATCAGCACAATGTTTAACACGGTGTTGACTATCATGGCGATCGCCGCTACTTTTACCGGTGTCCGGGTTTCCTGGAACGCGTAGAATGAGCTGGCCAGAACTTTGACGGTCGCGTACGCCGGAAGCCCCAGGGAGTAAAAAGCCAGGGCGGAATAGGTAAGCATCGTGGCATGGTGGCTGAAATTCCCTCTCTCGAAAAGCACCTGTGTAATAGGCAGTCCGATGGCGATAAGCCCGGCGGCGGCCGGAACAAGCACGAACATATTTATGCGTATCGAAAAATTCAGGGTTTCTTTCAGGCCGCAGATGTTTTTTTCCGCAACGCACTTTGACATGGCCGGCAGCGCAACGCTTGCCAGCGCAAGTCCGAAAATAGCCAGCGGAAGCTGCATTACGCGGTTGGAATAATAAAGCGCCGTGATTGATCCCTGTTCCAGGAAAGAGGCGCATATTGTATCAACGAAGGCATTAACCTGGTCAACCGAAAGCCCTATAGTGGCGGGTAGCATAAGCAGGCCGATGCGTTTAAGCCCCGGGTGCTTTAAATTCCAGCGCCAAGAAAGCCGCCAGCCGAGTTTGAGGATGCCGGGCAATTGCACCGCAAATTGTCCTATGCCTCCGAGGATGACGCTTATGGCAAGCCCCTTTATCTGGTTATCCGGGGAAAGTGCGGGCGCCAACGCGAGAATAAACCCTATTTCCGCAACGCTCAAAGATGCCGGCGCCACGGCCGGCAGGAAAAAAGAGCTTAGCGTGTTTAAAATACCCAGCGCCAGCGCTGCAAGACAGATGAAAAATACGAAAGGAAACATGAGCTGCGTCAGATTGATAGTTAAAGCCAGCTTGTCGGGGTCGGACGTAAACCCGTAGGCTATCACTCTAACCAGTTGAGGCGCGAAAATCATGCCTATTGCGGTAAGAACTGCGAGCGCTACGGCAAGAGCGCTGAAAACAACATTGACAAGCTCCTGGGTTTCTTCCTTCGATTTCGTGTGAAGGTATTCGCTTAAAACCGGGATGAAAGAGGCCGAGAGTGAACCCTCCCCGAGCAAACGGCGCAGCAGGTTAGGTATGCGGTATGCGGCGTAGAATGCATCGGCGGCAAGGCCTGCGCCAAACGTGTGCGCTACCAGCATATCCCGTACATAACCCAGGATACGCGAGAACGTCGTTCCCATGGCGATACGGCTTGCATGGTGGGTCAGGTGCTTTTCGTTTTTCATTGACTCATACCGGAAAAAATGCTAAAATTCACGAATACTTAAAATAAACTTATTAAAATGCGGAGGCACATCCAATGGCTAAACTGAAAACAGGAAGGCACACATCGGCGCTCAAGGAATTACGCAAGTCGGTTCGTCGCCACGAACGTAATCTATCTGTAAGGACCAAAATAAAAACACTCGTCAAAAAGGTTGAAGATGCGGTTGCAAAAAAAGATACGACGCTTGCCAAAACACTTCTTAACGATGCCTGCGGCCAATGGGATAAAGCGGCCAAAAGAAACGTCATTCATGCCAATGCCGCCTCAAACCAGAAAGCCCGCCTCTCAAAATTAGTTCACACTCTCTCAAAATAAGAGATAAGCGGTTATTTCATTCCTGCCAGGGAAAAAATAAATTCTTCGAACACGTAGCGTTCCGGCTTTGCGCTTGATTTAAGCTCGATGTCCGCCGCAAGCAGCGCCTGCATGGCTTTTTTCAAGTCCGCCGTGGAGTAGCGCGCGAGGTGCGAAAAAAATGAGCGGTCGAAATAAGGATGCAGCCTCAATTCTTTTTTAATATCGTCCGCTGAATATTTTTCTTCATCCATCATGCACCTGGCCGTAAGCAGGCGGCGAATCGTGCGGTGCGTTGTCGCAAGAATTCTTAACGGTACTTCCCCCTCATTGAGCAGTTGTTCGACCACGGCCAGGGCATTGCCTGTTTTTTTGCCTTCCAACGCTTCGGATAACTGGTTTAAATTTACAAGCCTGGTATGGCCGCTCGAGCTTTCCACGTCCTTTAGCGTTATAGCTTCCGCTTTCCCGCAAAACAATACAAGTTTTTCAATTTCGTTTTCAAGATCCAGAAGCCCGGCCCCAGACTCGCTTATGAGGTACTGCACGGCTTCCGGGCTTATTTTTTTGCCATGGCTCTTTATGCGTTGCATTACCCATGCCGGGAGTTCACGGTCGTAGAGCGTGCGGAATTCAACTATCGCGCCATGCTTATCCACGGCTGAAAACAGCGCCGCGCTCTTGTCTTCCCGTCGCAGCTTTTCCTGCCAAAGCAATACGAGGCAGTATGAATCTGCCGGCGCTTTAATGAACTCCGCAAGCTTTGCCGCCTCCGCCGCTTTCATGCGATGTGCATCCTTGACGATGATCATGCGTTTCTGCGACAGGAAAGGCAGCGTCTGCGCCGCCAGCATTATTTCAGCCGCCGGCGTTTCGTTGCCAAAGAATACCTCGCGGTTCAGAGAGCCGGCGTCAACAGCCTTGTCCAGCGTATCCATGGCCTCTTCCACAAGATAGGATTCATCCCCGGCAAAAATATAAGCGGATAGCAAGTTTCCGGCACGTGTAGTGGCGAGAAACTCGGGTGGTTTCATGTACGGCATTAAATTGCTCCGGTCTTCAATAGTATCGTTAGTAAGCGGTCAGATTTTTGGGGTTGTTTGGTGGAATTCTATCCGTAGTTTCTGCGGGCATTCCATCCCAAACTTCGATGTCATCAATTTGGCGCGTAAAAATTCCGACTTCTTCGGAGTCCTGGGCGCCAAATGTTAAATAGTACATGTTAATAACTTCGCCCCAGACATTATCGGCGTAGTCGTCGTTTACTACAGAATTGCCGTCATACCAGAATCTGCTGATGCCTAAGGAAAACTTTACATAAAACTCATAACGATGCCAGTTTCCATCGGCTTGATTTACGCACGTAAGCCAATTAACGCTCGGTAAATTTGTATCGCTTCCCCTGGAATTATAGTAACAGCCATTATTTGAAGACAAACAGTAAACAACATAACCGGCTATTCCGTTCCAGTGCGGGTAAAAGAATTTGATGTTTTCATGTGCGTCGGTTGACGTAAAGGTGGGGTATCTCATCCAGAATGAAACATACATCTCATCAGCGGGCCACTCCCTTCCGTATGACCACATTAAATACGGATCTCTGGTAGTACCGGAAGAAAAACAATAACCGCTGTTACCTCTTCCGGTTTCACTGATGCTATAGATCCCTTCTTCTACTGGGCCGACGTTAACAACGCATGGATCGATATTTCCAACGGATGGAGAATTAATTATTCTATCGTCAAAATTTTCAGAATACAACAAGTTCGACGCATTGGCGTTTCCGTAAGTCAACAGCGGGTTGCAAAACGCGATGCAGAGTGCGGGTAATAACAGTTTATTCATTTTACTGTGGAATTTTTCGGTCGGAAGCGCCGCTGACTGAGCCGAAGCCTTCTATTGTTCTTTTTACTATATTACGCGCAAGGTTGTTCCAGATGGTTTCACGCACTTCCTCTTCTGTTTTGCCGCCGGGCTTGGAGGCGTCGTAAAACACCTGTATGCCTTCCATGTTGGGTTCCGACCATAATGTAACGTTTTCCTTTTTGTCTACAAAGTATACGTTTAGCAGGAGCCAGAGTTTGTATTGTTCCGCCACCATGTTGGAATCATAGGTTAGCGGCTGGAGTATGTAACGGTTGATCTCCCCGGCTACGATACCGTCGGCCTCGTTCTCGTCGTTGGTAAGGGCCAGGCGCCCGTCGCGTATGAATTCGTTTATTATCTCAAGAGTCAGCTTTTCTTCCAGGCCGTACTGGGTTGTGTTGTTTACGAACGGGCGCACGGAAATCTTTTTTATGTGCTGCGGCAATATTTGCGGCGCGGGTTTATAGGGCGAAGAGCAGCCTGCAAGAATAAATACAAAGGCCAACATGGCATAAACAATACTGCGCATTTTCGAAAACATATCGCCTCCTATGGCAAACATCAAGACAGTACGTTCACTATTTTACCCGGTATATATATGAATTTGGTTATGCCTTTGCCTCCGAAATAAGGACGGAAACGGGCTTCCGCCTCTATGGTGGCGCGCAGTCCGCTTTCCGAGATGCCTGACGGCACCTGGATAAGCCCGCGCAATTTACCGTTTATTTGAACGGGTAATTCTATAAACTCCTCTTTAAGATATTCTTCAAGCGGTTCCGGCCATCTTGTAAGCATAAGGCTGCCGGTATGTCCCATGCGTTCCCATAGTTCCTCGGCCACGTGTGGTGTAAACGGCCCAAGAAGCTCGACCACGGTTTCAACAGCCTGGCGCGATACGTCGTCGCCGAGATAAGGATAGGAATACAGCGCGTTGACAAGTTCCATTATGGCGGCGATTGCGGTGTTAAGCTGTTGCTCTTTTTCTATGTCAAGTGTAACTTTTTTTATGGTGCGGTGTATGTGTACGCGCAAAGCGCTCATTTCCTTTGTGCGGCGTTCGCTGCGTTCCTCGGCATCAATCCGCGCGCGTATGGCCGGATCGAGCATTTTTTCCACAAGCCGGAACACGCGGTTTATGAAGCGCCACGACCCTTCCACGCCTTCCGACGACCATTCCAGTTGTTTTTCCGGCGGCGCGGCAAAAAGAATAAATAAACGCGCCGTATCCGCGCCATATTTTGCCACTATCTCATCCTGCGAGACTATATTGCCTTTGGATTTAGACATTGCGCTGCCGCCGAGAGTTACCATGCCCTGGGTCAGCAGGCGTTTAAATGGTTCGTCGCTTTTAAGAAGCCCCAGGTCGCGCATCACTTTGTGCCAGAAGCGCGAGTATATGAGGTGCATACAGGCGTGTTCGATGCCCCCTACATACTGGTCTACGGGAAGCCACGCAGCGGCTTTTTCTGGATCGAACGGCAGGTGTTCATTGCGCGGGTCGCAATAGCGGGCGTAATACCATGACGAATCAACGAATGTATCCATCGTATCCGTTTCGCGGCGCGCCTTGCCGCTGCAGGACGGGCATTTTACCTTCTCGAAATGCGCCGATTCAGCCAGGGGTGAGCGCCCTTTTCCTGTTATCTCTATATCGGTGGGAAGCGTTACGGGCAGGTCTTTTTCAGGCACCGGCACTATGCCGCACTTGTCGCAGTGGATCATGGGTATTGGCGTTCCCCAGTAGCGCTGGCGCGATACAAGCCAGTCTTTGAGACGGTAGTTGATCGCCTTTTTCCCCAGGCCGCTGTCTTCGAGCCAGCCGGTGAATTTAGCCACGGCTTCCTTTGATTGGATGCCGTTGAAGTTGCCGGAGTTTACCATAACTCCTTCGCCTTCCCATGCCTGCTTGCTGATGTCGGATTGTGGTGAATATATGACCTCGCGGATTTCTATCGAGAATTTCTTTGCGAAATCCCAGTCCCGCTGGTCGTGCGCCGGCACGGACATTATTGCGCCTGTGCCGTAACCCATTAGAACATAATCCGAGATGAATACGGGTATCTTTTCCTTATTAACAGGATTGACGGCGGTTATGCCCTCCAGGCGTATGCCTGTTTTTTCCTTTTCGTCGGAGAGCCTTTCGATAAAGGACTTCTTGTCGCTTTCGCGTATATAAGCTTCCACCTGAGGCCAGTTTTTTATTTCGGGTTTCATGCCGGCGATAAAATCGTGCTGGGGCGACATAACCATGAATGTCGCACCGTAAAGAGTATCGGGACGGGTTGTGAAAATGCGTATGGCGGAATTAAACGCGCCGCCGTCCGAAACAAGAGTGAAATCAACCTCGGCGCCGGATGATTTGCCGATCCAGTTTTTCTGCATCAGCAGAACTTCCTCGGGCCAGCCGTCTTTTAGTTGTTCATGCCCGGAAAGAAGCTCATCGGCATAGGCGGTTATTTTAAAAAACCATTGCTCAAGCTCACGGTCTTCGACGGTGGAATCGCAGCGCCAGCACGCGCCTTGCGTTACCTGTTCGTTGGCTAATACAGTGCCGCACGACGGGCACCAGTTGACGCGGGCTTTCTTCCTGAAGGCAAGCCCTTTTTCCCACATTTTAATGAAGAACCACTGGTTCCACCGGTAATACTGTTCGTCGCAGGTTGCAAATTCGCGTTGCCAATCGTAGGAAATGCCCAGTTCCCTTAGTTGTGATGACATGTGCTTTATATTATCGCGGGTCCATTTCTCAGGGTGAATCCTGTTTTTTATGGCGGCGTTTTCGGCGGGCAATCCAAACGCGTCCCAGCCTATGGGCTGCATGACGTCATGGCCTTTCATACGGTAAAACCTGGCGAACACGTCGCCTAAAACGTAGTTGCGCACATGCCCCATGTGCAATTTACCCGAAGGATATGGGAACATTACGAGGCAATAATATTTAGGGCGTTTGCCGTCGCCGGCCGCCGCAAAAAGTTTTTTTTCGTTCCAGAATTTCTGCCACTTTTTCTCAATTTCGCTGAAATTGTACGAGACCATTATTAACCTCTATTCTATTACGGTGTGTCTCTTTAGCAGCTTGAGGTCATTGCGAGCGAAAGCGAAGCAATCTCGACGTTGCTTCTGACGAAAAGCGAGATTGCCGCGCCCTTTGGGCTCGCAATGACGACGACAACTTCAGAACGCTAAAGAGACACATTACGGTTTAATCCTTACCAGTGATTCGGTAACGATGGCGCGGATGCGTTCGTCTTTCATGGCTTCGAGTAAAACCGGTATTGCCTTGCGGCCGAGGTTTCCCAGCGCTTCGCAGGCGTATTTGCGCACCAGTTCGTTGGTATCTTTCAATGCCTTTCCCAGCGCGGGAATCGCCGCCGTATCGCCAAGGCAGCCCAGTGATATGGCCGATTTCATGCGTGTATGCGCGCTTTTGTCTTCCAGCGCCGCAATCAGCGCGGGAACTGCCATGCGATCGCGCAGGTGGCCGAGGACGCCTGCTGCCATCACTTTTACTTCGTCCGACGGATCTTCCAGGGCGGCGATAAGCGCCGGCACGGCCTTGCGCGAACCGATAAGCCCCAGCGCCTGCGCCGCTTTCTGGCGGATAACGTGGAACGGATCGTGCAGCATTTCCGTCAGTTCCGGCAGTGTATCAAGCCTCTGCATTCGCCCCGCCATTTCAACGCTTATGGTGCGCACAAGAACGTCGGGGTCATTAAATCCGGACAGGAGCGCCGTTCTTATATCGCGCAGTTCCCGCGGGATTGTGCCTTGCGCGGCTTCGGTATTGAAAAGGTTATGAATGAATGATAGTAGTCTCATTACTTGATTTTTAACAGCGCCTGGGCGGCGTGTGCGCGCACGCGTTCATCGCGCAGCGCAAGGAGCAGCGCGGGTACGGCGTGGCGGCCTATGTTGCCCAGAGCTTCGCAGGCGTATTTTCGCACAAGTTCGTTTTCATCTTTTAACGCATTGTATAGCGGTCCCACGGCGGCGGAATCCTTTATAATGCCAAGGGAGATCGCGGCTTTCATTCGCGCCAGGGGGCTTATATCCGCCAATGAATGTACAAGCGCAGGCACGGCCATGCGGTCATGCAGGTGTCCGAGGACGCCCGCCACCGTTACCCTTACTTCCTCGGATTCGTCGTTGAGCGCTTCAATAAGGGCGGGTACGGCGGAACGGTCGCCGATATGCCCCAGCGCAATAGCCGCCTTTTCGCGGACATATTTGGAATGATCTTTTAACAGCGCGATCAGGTTTTCAACCGCGGCTCTTTCTTTTAAACGGCCGAGAACCTCGGCGGCCACCGAGCGTATAAATGGATCGTTGTCGCTAAGTGATTCCACTAAAGCCGGGGTCGTTTTCTTTTGCAGGTTTTCAGGAATTGTTTGCGCGCCTTCCGTCGCCGGTTCGAGCGGCTTGGGATTTACGCGGATTCTCATCGCTTTTCGCAGCATGAATTTCGGCAGGGTAATTTTCATTGATAAGCCTCAGGTTTTCGGCATTATTGCGTGCAGGAAGTATTCTCTATTTCCCTTGGGACCTTTAATTGGGCAGTCCATCCCGCCCGCGGGTTCTATGCCCAGCTCGCGGAAGAACGACGTAATGTCTTCTATGATTGCGGCGCGGACGGAATCATCCCTGACGACGCCTTTGATTACTTTTGACCGGTCTGCCTCAAACTGAGGTTTTACCAGCGCAAGAATTTCAGCGCCGGCAACAGTGTGATCAACGACTGGCGGCACAACCTTTTTTAAGGAGATAAAAGACACGTCAATTGTAACAAATTCTACGTGCTCTTTCAATGCATTATGAGGGAAATAGCGGAAGTTGGTGTCTTCTATGCTGATTACACGCGGGTCGTTTTTCAGGGCGCTATCCATGAGATTTTTTCCGACGTCAACCGCATAAACTTTTGAGGCGCCGTGTTGCAGCAGGCAATCGGTAAATCCGCCGGTGGATGCGCCTACGTCCATGCATATTCTGCCTTCAACGTTAATGCGGAATTCTTTAATGGCCGCTTCAAGTTTCAGCCCCCCGCGCGAGACGTATGGGTTGGACGCTTTTACCGTTATTTCGAGGGCGGGATCAACGAGTGTCCCGGGTTTAGGCAAGGAAATGCGGGGGGCGTCAATCTCACCCGCCATGATGCGCGCTTGTGCTTCTTTAAGGCTTGAGGCCATCCCCCGCTTTATGACCAGTTCATCAAACCTTATCTTGTATTTCATTAAAATCATGTAGCCATGACGTTATTTTTGCCGCTATTTTCTCGGCGCTTAATTCATACTTGTCGCGGAGTATCCTGGGATGGCCGTGTTCAATAAAAATGTCCGGCAACCCGATTTTAAGTATGGGAACATTATGTCCCGCAAGCAGCTCACAAACCGCGCCTGCAAGGCCGCCGATTTGAGCATTCTCCTCGGCAACTACAATGCGCCCGGTTTTTTCCGCAACGGACAGGACAACCGTTTCGTCCAGCGGTTTTAAGAACCGCATGTTTACAACGCCTGCGCTTATGCCACGTCCCGATAGCTGCTTTGCGGCTTCCAGGGCTGGCTGCACCATATTGCCTATCGCAAGTATGGCAACATCATTGCCTTCCTTTTTTATTTCCGCTTTTCCGGTTGCGACAATTTTCATTTCAG
>MGVF01000135.1 GCA_001800355.1 Elusimicrobia bacterium RIFOXYA2_FULL_50_26 | reverse complement strand
GTGACCGATCGTGCCGATGTTTACATGCGGTTTCGTCCTGTCAAATTTCGCTTTAGACATAATTATCCTCCGTTTAAACCAGTAATAATATAGGAAAACAAAGCCCGGAAGCAGGATCGAACTGCCGACCTCTTCCTTACCAAGGAAGTGCTCTGCCAACTGAGCTATCCGGGCGTTAAAGGCGGTACATAGTACACAGTACAGAGTACATAGTAAAAAAAAGTATTTTGCCTTTATCTATGTACTCTGTACTGTGTACTATGTACTGTCTCTAAAAGCGGGAGACGGGAATCGAACCCGCGTGGCCAGCTTGGAAGGCTGGAGCACTACCATTGTGCTACTCCCGCGATAAGGCAGTACATAGTACACAGTACAGAGTACATAGTGCGAGGTAAAAAATCTGTTTTTACTATGTACTGTGTACTATGTACTCTGTACTGTCTTTGTACCGCCTTTAAAATGGGGGCGGATGGATTTGAACCACCGAAGGGCGTAAGCCCGCCAGATTTACAGTCTGGTGCAATAGGCCGCTCTGCCACACCCCCTTAGACGGAAAACAGTAAAAAAAGACAATAAAAGAACAATATAAAGTAACCATAAAACGGTTACTTTATGACAAAGGAAAAAATCAGATTTGTTAATTATATACTAAAACACTTCAAAAGTCAATGCCAAAACAGAAAAAGAAGGCGCGGTCAGTTTTTTCCCTGTTTGGCGGCATATTTCCGGCCGGGGCGTATCATAAGTGTCTGGCCTATGCGCAGGGCTTTTGCATTTTTAACGCGATTATCTTCCATTATTGAAGAAACGGATGTGCCGAATTTTTTTGCTATCTTGCCCAGGTAATCACCTTTAACCACTTTGTAGCGTATAACGCCATTTGAGGGGTTAAGATCTTTTACTTCCGCTATTTTGGCAAGAAACATGTCCTTTGTGCCGGCAGGCAGGTGGAGCGTGAAATTGGGATAGTTATAGGGAGTGCACCATGCGTGCAAAGACGGGTTAAGCCCGCGGATGGTTTCCGTATTCGTATTTGCGCATTTGGCTATAACGTCGAGGTCAATAATTTTATCAATAACAACGTCGTCGTGCGCTGTTGGCAAATCAAAGGTGACATCAAAGCCGTAATCCTTATAATGGTCGCCGATTATCGTGCATGCGATAAACTGGGGAACATATAGAGACGTCTCCCGCGGCACGGCATGGCGTTCTTTCATCTGTTCGATGTTCGTGGCCTTTGAAAATTTTAAATCGCGTGCGAGGCCGAATTCGCCCCTGTTATATGCGGCCAGCGCCAGGTGCCAGTCATCAAACATAGTGTGGAGTTCTTTTAGATATTGCGCGGCGGCGCGGGTGGCTTTTTCCGGATCCTTTCGTTCATCAACCCAGTGGTTTACTTTTAATCCAAGCGCGCGGGCGCGTTCGGGCATTATCTGCCATATACCAAGCGCCCCTGCCCGGGAGAGGTCGTTATTATTATAGAGGCTTTCCACGATCGGCAGGTAAACCAGTTCGCGCGGCAGGCCGTATTGCGCCAGCACGTCAAGTATCATGGCGCGATAGCGCCCGGAACGTTCCAGGGCTTTGGTTATCAGTTCTTTAGGCTTGCCTTGAGTGTAGAGTTTAAGATATTTTTGCGCCAGCTCGTTGCCTGTATCAATAAGCACTTCATAGTGAGTCGCCGCGCTTTCACCTGTCGCACGGTTGCTTGTAAGCGCCTTGTCAATATCGGCAAACAGGTTAGCCATGCTGTCTTTAAGCATATATTGCGTATCGGTATCTATTTGCGCTTCGCGTAGCATATTTAACGCTTCTTCAAATGACAGGCCGGCCCTGCGCTTATTGCCCTGCTCATAATACATCAGGGCTTCCTCGTATAGGAATTGCGCCTGTTTTACCGCAAGTTTTATCGCGTAAATATCTTCGGCCGTCACGCTGTGCGTGGAAAAAGATATTTCAGTGTCTTCGCCCGTTTCTTCGATTACATCTACAGTTTCCAGCGCTGCGCACGGGATAGTAATCATACAAATAAGGAAAGGCACTAGACGTCGTATTTTTTTTATCATAAATTCCTCGCTGCCAGATATAGAAGTATTCCTGCCGCTACGGCGGCGTTAAGGGATTCCATCGCGTTTGATATCGGTATGGATACAGTGGATTTAGCCATGGCGCGTATTTCGGGCGACAGCCCCGCCGCCTCGCTGCCTATTGCAATTATGAAGTGATCAGGCCACGCGAAATCTGATATGTCTTTGCCGTCCATGCTTGCGGTAATGATGTCGTAATCCGCAAGTTCGGCCTGGTTTTTGAGCTGGATAACGTCAATCGCGGTAAGCGCACCTGCGGCGGCGCGCACTACTTTGGGGGAAAACGGGTCAACGCAGCCGGGCGTTATTATAATGGCGTCATAGCCGAACGCGCAGGCGCTTCGCATAATTGCGCCCATGTTGCCGGGATCCTGTATTCTGTCAAGCAATACGTAGCGTCCGCCGGGTGAAATCCGTTGCGCGCCGAAAACCTTCAGCGGTGCGGTTGCTACGATGCCCTGGCTGTTTTCAGTCGAAGTTATCGCGCCGAATGCCCGCGTTTCAACGCAATAAAGCGAATCGGCCTTTACCTGCGGCAATGCGGCGCCGGCGCGCACAAACAACTCGTTAACCTGCGCAATCCGGCCCAGCGCATGCGGCCCTTCTATGACATATTCTTGAGTTTGGTAACGGTAATCTTTGTCGGCAAGCAGTTTGCGGACGTGTTTCAGGCGCGCGTTTTCTTTGGATGTTATTGTTTTTTGCAGCATCCGAATGATAATACCAAAATTAGGAGGGTAAATCAACGAGTAAAATAATCTTTGCCGGGACGCACCATAAGGGTTTCGCCGGTTTTGATATTTTTTATGTTGACCAGGCGGTTTGCTTTTTTTATTGACCAGACGCTGGTTTGGAACTTTTTTGCTATGTCGTTGACGCGCTCACCTTTGCCGACGACATATTTTATATACCCGGGAGAAGGGTTGCGGTCCGGCACGGCAGCCAGCGCTGATAGGAATTTCTTTTTCGTTCCATGGGGAATCCTTAGCTTGAAACCAGGGTAGTTTGGCGGGGTACACCAGCTTTTGAGGGCGGGATTAAGCTGTCTTATGCGCCAGGAGTTCGTGCCGGCGCAGGTTGCTATTATGCCTATGTCAACGATGTCGTTTAATATGACTTCATCAAAGGTTTCAGGTTCTTCCAGCGCAGGCGCGTTCCCTGAAGAAAATGCCTCGTCGCATATCAACGTACATGCGATGAATTGCGGGACGAAATACTCGGTTTCATCCGGTGTCGCCTTGCGGTTGCTTATCTGGTTTATCGTGACAGCCCTGGCCGCCTCGATGTCCCGCACAAGCCCGAATTCGCCGCGGTTGTACGCAGCCAGCGCAAGATGCCAGTCGTCGAACATAATGTGGAGATATTTTAAATACCGCGCCGCCGCTATGGTTGATTTTTCGGGATCTTTGCGCTCGTCTATCCAGTAGTTCACTTTCAATCCCAGCGCGCGCGCGCGTTCCGGCATAAGTTGCCATAGGCCGACCGCTCCCTTGGAAGAGCAATCGTTTACATTGTAGAGGCTTTCGATAATCGGCAGGTATACAAGCTCGCGGGGCAAATCGTATTCATTTAGTATGGTTAAAATCATCTTGCGATATTTCCCGGATACTGCCAGCGCCCTTCTTATTGTTATAGAAGGTTTGCCATGCGAAAAGATTGTCATGTATTTTTCTACCAGCTTGTTTTCAACGGCCATCGGTATGGTGTATTCCTGGTTTTCAAATGAATTATCCGCGCCGGTATGTTCGGGCACAAGCCATCGCAAGCCGCGGAAAAGGTTATCCATCTCGCTTTTCATCTGGTAGTACACGTGCGCATCGTTATCCGCGTGCTGTAGTGTTTCAATGGCTGTGTTAAAACATTCTTTAGCTCTGCCGGTTTTGCCTTCTTCGTAAAGGCGCACTGCTTCACGGTAGAGCCGTTCCGCTTTATCCAGCAACTGTTTGCAGCCGGCCCGTGGGGTTGAAAAGGCAATGTCATAATCCTGCCCTGAGCCGGCAACGTCTTCGGCAACAAAAGTCAGCTCGGGCGCGGTTTCAAACATTGAAGGCGGCGGCTGCGGCGGGGCATGCGTTTCTTGCGCCGATGCGATCAGCGTGCCGGTTAGAAAAACGGAAATAGTCAACAGGTATTTTTTTATCAATTGACAACTCTCTTATATTTTGTTATTTTAAAAAGGTAGCTGCCGACGTAGCTCAGCTGGTAGAGCAGCTGATTTGTAATCAGCGGGTCGGAGGTTCAAGTCCTCTCGTCGGCTTTCTTTATGGTTGGATTGTAATAAAGAAAAAAGAGAATAGAACTACATATTCTCTTTAAACTTGTTCCCCCCATGCTTCCCCCCCCTTTTTTGATTTAAGAAAATAGACCGGGCTGCCTCCGAAATTGACTAAAAGCCCCCTACTTTTAGTACGCTCCCGGGACAACCCGGGTGAAACTTCCGTTCACTTATTATCATACAAAAGAAAACTCAAATAATCTTCAAATAGCGAATGACGTTTATAGTTATTATTCGTACTTGTAACCGAAACCGTAGACGGAAACTATTTTTCTTCCGGTAGTCCGGCCAAGTTTTTTACGCAGGTTGTAGATATGTGTATCAAGGGTGTGATAGTTGTCGGCGGCGCCGTCTCCCCAGACGGAATCCAGCAATGAGCGCGTGCTTAGAATCTGGGGGCTTTTTGTAACAAGCAGGGACAGAAGATCAAATTCTTTCCGGGTTACGGAGTCAATCTGCTTGTTCCCTATGGTGATCTTACGTTCGTTGATGAGTATGCGCAGGGAATTATTTTTGATTATGCCGTCATTTATTATTGAGGGTTCATACCGGCGGGATACGGCCTCGATACGGGCAAGCAGTTCCTGGTAGTTGTAGGGTTTGCAGACGTAGTCATCCGCGCCGGCTTTCAGGCCGTTTATTATATCGGACACGCCGCCGCGGGCGGTAACCATTATAATAGGTATTGCGCATGTGGCGCGGTTACTGCGCAATGCTTCGCAGACCTTTATGCCGTCAATATCCGGCAGGTAAAGGTCAAGTATTATGACGTTAGGGCGGTGTTGCTTTGCTTTTTCGATGGCTTCGCGCCCGGAATCCGCAAGTATGGAACGGTAGCCCTTGATAGCCAGGTAACGCTGGATCAGTTTTTGCTGGGCGGGAACATCTTCAACGACAAGTATTTTATTTATATTATCCATATTTTTAGCTCGCGTTCCTTCTCCCCGTCGGGGAGAAGGGCAGGATGAGGGGGAAATCGTCGGAATATTGAACCACCCCTCACCTTAATCCTCTCCCCGGAGGGGAGAGGAAACTGATTTGGCGAAGATAAAAACCTTAACTAAACGGCATTGTATTTAAATTCAATTATACTTTATCGTTTTTTACAAGTCAATTGACATGGCAACAATGATAATATACAATGAAATTACAAACCATAAAGGGGGGACATTCCTTGAAGACAGGCTCTATAATTACAGAAATAAAAACAATAAAAGACGTTCTTTTCCAGAAAGGCGATTACTCTCTCTTTGCCATGGCGGTGCGGGAGGGCGGCCTTGAGTCGGTTGTGGGCGGCGAGGGGCCGCTGACTGTTTTTGCGCCTGACAACGATGCTTTCGCAAAACTGGATACCACGGACAGGAAGCGGTTATTTTCAAATA
The DNA here is from genome assembly GCA_001800355.1 of Elusimicrobia bacterium RIFOXYA2_FULL_50_26. GTDB lineage: Bacteria > Elusimicrobiota > Endomicrobiia > Endomicrobiales > XYA2-FULL-47-53 > XYB2-FULL-50-12. Next base: position 24,429 of record MGVF01000135.1, on the reverse strand, counting down.
AACGATGGCTTGCCAGGGTGGCCAGTTACCACATGGTAGCCGGTTATCTTTCTATAGGCAAGGTTATGGAAATGCGAAGGTTGGATACTCTGGAAGGGGGGAAGCTGGGGATATATGCCTGTGACGGCATTTCCGTCAATAAAGCTAACGTGATAGAGGCCGACATAGAATGCAGGAACGGGTTGATACACGGCATAGATTCAGTGCTATTTCCATGAAGCCGGGAACTTCTGCTTTGATATCTCGTACAGAACTATTGCCGCGGCGCAGGAAGCGTTCAACGAGGAAATAGTCCCGGCTTGCGGGATGGAAACAAGATAGTCGCACTGTTTTTTTACCAGTTGATGAATGCCGTATCCTTCGCTGCCTATTACTACGGCAAGAGGAAAGGAAAATTTTTCTTCGCCGACCGGCCGGTTCCCCGCTTCCGCGCCGGCTATCCAGACATCGTATTCCTTGAGTTTTCTTAAGGCATCGCTAATGTTCGTAACGCGCGCTATCGGAATATGTTCGCTGGCGCCGGCCGAGGTTCTTGTTACAGTTTCCGTCAAGCCCGCGGAACGCCATTTGCCCAGCACCACGCCGTCGGCTCCCAGCGCCACGGCGCTCCGGATGATAGCGCCCGCGTTGTGCGGGTCTTCTATTCCGTCGAGAACCACTATCAACGGCCGTTCTTTATCTTTTATTATTTCCCATAAACTGTCCAGGTCATGGTAGGTTACGGATGAAAGTTCCGCCACCACGCCCTGGCTGTTCTCTTCGGTAAAAGAATCGATTTTTTCGGGCGGGACATGGTGCAGCGGCACTTTTTTTTCACGCGCAAGCCGTATTATGTCGGTGATAGCCGCGCCGTGCGCCTGCTTGGACAGGTAAATTTTATTAATGGTTTTCTGGCCGGAGAGAAGCGCCTCGCGGACAGAGTTTCTGCCTGATAAATAGTCGCTCATGATTTTTTCCGCAACAACGTCGAGGTGCCGTCGGGGTTGTCCAGCGCCTGGTAGCCGGCCTGTTCAAGCCGTATGCGCAGGCTATCCGCAAGCGCCCATTGTTTTTGCCTGCGCGCCTGTTCGCGCTGGCCTTTCAGTTCTATTATTTCGGGCGGGAATTCCGCAGGCCGGGGCGGCGTTATGCCGAGGTGGCCTTCGAGAATAAGAGTAAATGTTTTTGCCTGTGCCATGCGCAGGCCGGCCGGCGCGCTATGGAGCGTTGATAGTATTTCTTTTTTGAATTCGTGCAACACGGCCAGCGATTTTTCAGTGTTAAAATCCTCATCCAGCGCTTTGCGAAAACGGTTAAGCGTGCCGGATGTACTTTCATCTTCCGGCGCGGCCCCGGCGGGAGCGGCCTCTAACGTGTCGAGCAACTTAAGGTATGCGTCATCCAGTCCGCCCAGCGCTGTTTGCGCCTGCACCAGTTTGTCGTCGGAAAAATCCAGCGGCTGGCGGTAGTGCTGGGTTAAAAGAAAATAACGCACTATGCGGGGCGGGAATTTTTCGAATATGCTGCGAAGCGTAAAAAAATTACCGAGCGATTTGGACATCTTTTCACGGTTGACGGTAACGAAGCCGTTGTGTATCCAGTAGCGCACGAACTGTTTTCCGTTGGCCGATTCGCTCTGGGCTATCTCGTTCTCGTGGTGGGGGAAAATAAGGTCCTGGCCGCCGCCGTGTATGTCTATGGTTTCGCCCAGGAAACGGCCTGCCATCACCGAGCATTCTATATGCCACCCCGGCCTGCCCTTGCCCCAGGGGCTTTCCCAGCTTATCTCCGCGGATTCTTCCGGTTTCGATTTTTTCCAGAGCGCAAAATCCTCGGGTTCGTTTTTGTTTTCACCTGTTTCAATTCGCGTGCCGGCGCGGAGTTCGTCAACGCTGCGGCCTGAAAGCCGGCCGTACCCGGGAAATTTGCGCACCGAGAAATAAACATCGCCTTCTTTCGGGTATGCAAAACCTTTGTCAACCAGGTTCCGGATGAAAGCTATGATCTCCGGGATATTTTCCGTCACCCGCGGGTAGAGGTTGGCGCGGGTAATATTAAGTTTATCCATCTGCGTAAAATAATCGCCGATGTTGCGGTCGGCAAGCTCCCTTACCGTCAAATTCAATTCGCCTGCCCTGCGGATTAGCTTGTCGTCAATATCGGTAAAATTCTGCACATGCTTGACTTCGTAACCGGATTGCGCAAGGTGGCGGCGTATAATATCGAAGGTAACGTAGGCGCGGGCATGCCCCAGGTGCGCTTCGTCATAAGGCGTAACGCCGCAGACGTACATGGCCACTTTTTTGTCGTTAAGAGGCAAAAACTCGCCGGTTTTGCCGGTAAGCGTGTTATATATTTCTATCATGGTTTTTTCTTTGGTTCTACGGAAACTGTCGCAATTGCCGCTATGCCTTCGCCACGGCCTATAAAGCCGAGTTTTTCGTTGGTTGTCGCTTTTATTCCAACGCGTTCCGGCGCTATGCCGATGGCGGCCGCGATAACCTGTTTCATGCGCGGTGTGTATGGATTTATTTTAGGTTGCTCGGCTATAACGGCAATGTCAACGTTGTTTATCTTATAACTTTCTTTTTTTAAGATAAGCGCAACGGTTTTAAGCAGTTTTACACTTGAGACGTTTTTATATTTTGGATCTGTGTTCGGAAATAACGTGCCTATGTCGGATTTTCCGCAGGCGCCGAGCAACGCGTCCATCAGCGCATGTATAAGCACATCGGCATCGCTGTGTCCCTCAAGCCCCATGGAGTGGGTTATTCGCACCCCTCCCAGGAAAAGCGGGCGGCCTTTCACCAACCTGTGAACATCGTATCCAATGCCTGTATACATTATTCAGCCACCAGCAGGCCGGCGATCTTTAAATCTTCCGGTTCCGTTATTTTTATGTTGCTGTAGTCGCTTTCCACTATTGCCACGGGATAGCCCGCCAGTTCAGCCGCCTGTGCATCGTCCGTAACGTTTAGCGAGGCAAGCAGCTCGTATGATTTGACTATCAGCGGGCGGGAGAACGTTTGCGGCGTCTGTGCGAGCCATATGCTTTTACGCGGGATGGTAGAGTTGATGCGCGTGCCGTCATTACTTAACTTTATCGTGTCGCGCGCCGGGACAGCTGCAATCGCTGCTCCATGCTGCCGGGCGGCGCGCAGGGTTCTCCGGATAAGTGAAGGCGACACAAGCGGGCGCGCCGCATCGTGTATCGCAACATAATCCGTGTCGCGTGATACCGCGGCAAGGCCGGACATTACGGAGTCCTGGCGTTCTTTGCCGCCGGCCACAATCGTAAAACCGTAGCGCTTACCATACGTGTGCAGGGAAGGCATCATGGCGCCGGGAACAACCAGTATTACCTGGCGGATCTCGCGCAATTTACGGAAAGCGATAATGCTCCAGAGGAAAAGCGGTTTGCCTTTGAAAAGTAAAAACTGTTTAGGCGTCCGGCCGCCAAAGCGTTGCCCTTTTCCTGCTGCAACGATTATCGCCGCGGCCTTCATATTATGCGCCGGCCTTAGCGTGGTTATGGTTGTTGTCCGTTTCCTGCGCCGGGCGCGTAAAAATCATGCGTCCCGATGATGTTTGCAGGATGGATGTTACAATCACTTCTATGCGCTTGCCTATGTAGCGGCGGCCTTCCTCTATGATAACCATGGTGCCGTCGTCAAGGTAACCTATGCCCTGGTGATGCTCTTTACCTTCCTTGACGATAAATATCGGCATGGTTTCGCCCGGCAGATACACGGGTTTGAGCGCATTCGACAGGTCGTTAATGTTAAGAACCGTCACACCCTGTAGAACCGCAACCTTGTTGAGATTAAAGTCCGTCGTGATTATTTTTGCTTCGAGTTCCTTGGAAAGCTGCAACAGTTTCGCGTCCGCGCCGCGCAGGTCGGGATAGTCCTTGTCAACTATCTTGATGCCGATGCCTTCTTCTTTCTGTAATTGCGCCATTATGTCAAGCCCGCGGCGGGCGCGGTTGCGCTTATGCGTATCGCTCGAATCGGCAAGCGCCTGCAGTTCGCTTAACACAAAGCGCGGCACAACAAGTACGCCGGAAATAAACTTCGTGGTGGCGATGTCCGATATACGCCCGTCAATTATGGCGCTGGTGTCAAGCACTATGAGTTCCGTGGATTTCCTACGCTGCCCGCGCTTGAAGATGTCCCTGTCAAGCAGGTCAAGCTCGGATTTTTTCTGAACCGCAATGACGAGCCCGAGGTAGGCAAACAGAATTTTGATAAGTAGTGAATAGTCCTTCATAAGCTCATAGATCCTGGGGTTATCCATCAGGTATACCGTGTAATCCAGCAGTTTTGCGCCGACTAGCCCGAGGATTACGCCCAGGATGGCGGCGATCAAAGTATCAAGAGGAATATGATGAATGATAATTTCAGCGATGATAACCGCAACAGAACCGCCAAGCCCGATAAGAAGCCCGTGCATATTATTACCGATCTGGTAATAGCCGATGAGCGGGCCGGCAATGATAATAAGGATGCGTACCAGCCATATAATCAATTAACTCACCTCCTTTATTGTTTTTAGAAGAGCGCGGCGCATTACCGCGGCCGGCGCTTTCTTTCCAGTCCACAATTCAAACGCCAGCGCCCCCTGGTTGAGAAGCATTCCAAGGCCGTTCGCGCATTTAACTTTCGCTTTTTTTGCCTGCTCTATAAGCCGGGTGCGATGCTGGTAAACCAGGTCATATATGAAAATTCCGGATGGAATTTCCCGCGCTTCCAAAAGGGCAGGGTCGGTTTTTTTCATCCCGACGGGAGTTGCGTTTACTACAAGCGAGACTTCCGGCAGTTTATCTTTCCATGCCCGCATTGCGACGGCGCTCGCGCCGGGCGTGCGGTCGGCCAGTTTTCGGGCGCGCAAAATGTCCGAATCCGCGATAAAGATTTTTTTTGCGCCTCTTTGCGCCAGCGCCGCGGCAACGGCGTTGCCCGCCCCGCCCGCGCCAAGTAAAAGACATGATGCGCGTTTCGGATCCATTCCAAGTTCGATAATGTCTTTAAGAAAGCCGGTTGCGTCGGTGTTATAGCCGGCCAGCTTTCCGCCTTCGTTTACTATCGTGTTTACGCTGCCGATTCTTTTTGCGAGCGTGTCAACGGTATCGAGATATTTCAATGCCGCGGTTTTGTGAGGAATAGTGATATTGACGCCTTTGATGTTAAGTGAGCGAAGCGAGCCTATTGCTTCCCGTAGAGCCTGCGGTTTAACTTCAAACGGCAGGTAGGCCGCATTAATGGAGAGCGCGTCGAATGCCGCATTATGCATGGCAGGCGATAACGTATGGGAAACCGGGTAACCAAAGATGCCGGTTATAAATGTAGAGCCGTTAATTATTGTCATAAACCGGTTTTCTTCAGCTGTTCTCTGATGATTTTGTCATTGGGGTATTTTCGGGCAAGTATTTGCCATACAATTTTTGATTTTGTCGTTTCTTCCATTTTGTGCAGGCGTAATTGAGTCAGCGAAGAGAATCCCATGAAAAGAACGATAAACGAAAGGCAGAAAAAAAGGATGGCCAGTTTTCTCCGTTCCAGCAGTATAAGGCGGTCGTTAAAAAGGATTTCCCTTGCGATCCTGTTAAGACGCAATACGAGGTTGGGTGCATAAAAATATATCCACCCCAGTGAAAAGAAAACGGCGCCGATAACGAAATCTGCTAAAATCATAAAAATAACGAAAATCCATTGATATGCTGCGGGATTTTCTTCGGCAAGTGTAGCAAAAATGTAATTAGCATGTCAACCGGGGGGTTGACATGCCTATATATTATGTGATAGATTATTCTAGTAAAAATACTACCCCCCAATTTTTTAATTAAAACGGAGAATAATTATGCAAGTACGAGATATCAATGTTAACAAGAAGATTGCCCAGGGGGTCGAAATACCTCTTCCGAATTCCACTCTTATAATGGGTATAGCTCCGAAAGGGTATGTTGCGTGCTCTTATTTTAATATAACCGTTGCAGAAAAGCTGGGTGATTGCGCCGCCACTGTAAAGGGAATAAAAAGCATTGACGAATTATTAACCTCAAAAGTTGTGGAAGTTACGTCTGCCGCAAGAAAACGCGGCATAAAGCCGGGCATGAGCGGTTCCCGCGCCCTGGCAAAAATGTTTTAACAACTGATGTTACGCAGCGTGTCATTGCGAGGAGCTTGGCGACGAAGCAATCGCGGCGTTTTGATACGAAACAGCAAGATTGCTTCGCTTCGCTCGCAATGACAGCAACTTTGGCATTTCTTGCGTAACATCAGTTAATAACCCAAAAAAACCTGCCTGAAAACCCTGAAATTCCACGTGTTTATCGCAAAAAAAGAATCCTTGATTTGTTGAGGTAAATCTGTTAAAATTATTTACTGGCACATCTTAATATAAAAGGAGCTTGCCGTGGCGAAACGTAAACCCCTGATTGCTGGAAATTGGAAGATGTACAAGACAGTTGCCGAAGCATCTGACCTTGTTAAAGGATTAAAGAAGAATTTAGGCGGAATATCCGACCGCGAAGCGTTGGTATGCCCTCCGTTTACATCCCTGGCGGCCGTAGCGCAGCTTTTGAAAGATTCTAACATAAGCTTGGGCGCCCAGAATATGCACTGGGAGGAAAAAGGCGCTTTTACAGGCGAAATAGCGCCTGCAATGCTTGCCGATGCAGGTTGTAAATACGTCATTATAGGCCATTCCGAACGCCGGCAGTATTTTGGCGAAACCGATGAAACCGTAAACAAGAAAACAAAGGCGGCGTTCGCTCATTCCCTTACGCCGATAGTTTGCGTCGGCGAGACTCTGGCGGAACGTGAGAAAAATATTACGCTCGAAATAATCGGCCGGCAGATAAAAAACGGGCTTGCGGGCCTTACCGATAAGCAGGCTGCCGAATTAGTCATTGCCTACGAGCCTGTATGGGCGATAGGAACCGGGAAGACGGCATCCCCGGCGCAGGCGCAGGAAGTGCATGCAGCTATTCGCAACCTGTTCGCAAGCATGTATGGCAACGAAGCGGCACAGGCGGCACGGATACTTTACGGCGGGTCGGTGAAGCCGGATAATGTCTCTGAGCTTATGAGGCAACCGGATATTGACGGCGGACTTGTGGGTGGCGCAAGCCTGGATGTGGATTCGTTTACAAAACTGGTTCAGTTCAGCTGAAAATTTAAAATTATAATCCGGGTAAAGTCGGTTCCGGAAATAAAAATGCAAGGCGAAGAACGGCGCAAATTCATACGGGTATTTTTGCCTGCCGGCCAGGTGCGTCTTATGTGCGGGCCGCTACTGGCGCTGGTAGGCAAAATAATAGATATTTCCGTCGGCGGCATTAAGTTCCAGTCGGAGTCCGAGTTTGACGAAGGCGATGTATTGGAGCTTGAAATATCGCTTCCTTCCGGCTTAAAGTTATGCTGTCATGCGGAAATAGTCTGCGTGCAGGATACCAAGAGTGGCGGCAATAACATGGTTTACATGAGCCGTTTCACGCGCATCGCCGAAAATGACCGTGCCAAACTGGGCGATTTTATACAAAAAATAAAGGCAGAACAAGACGATATACTTTGGAAAAAGTTAGGGGAGTAATGTGTTGAACGTTGCAATAGGTTGTGATCATGCAGCTTTTGAGTGCAAGGCGGCGCTTGCGGATTTTGTCAAGGAACTGGGCTATAGTGTGATTGATTTCGGTTGCAATACAACGGAGCCTTGCGATTATCCTGATTTTGCGGCCGCTGTGGCCAGAGCGGTATCGGCGGGCAGGTGCGGCTATGGCATCTTGTTATGCGGTACGGGAATAGGCATGTCAATTGCCGCAAACAAGGTTTCCGGTGTCCGGGCAGCGGTCTGCTGGAGTGAAGATACGGCCAGGCTCTCGCGTGAACATAACGATGCGAATGTATTATGCCTTCCTGCGCGGTATTCAACCGTTGAGGATATGAAACGCTGGATAAAATCATGGTTTGCCACGCCATTCAGCGGAAAGGAGCGGCACTTGAGGCGTATTGAAAAAATACATAGCCTTGAAAAAACGTGCTGCAAAGGGGAAAAATGAAAAAAATAATAAACTTATTTGTCATTATGCTGTTACTTGCCTGCAGCGGCGCATTCGCTGCGGCAGAAGAGATAGGCCTGAAAAAAGGTTTACTTCTTTTAAACGAGGGGAAAATTGATGAGGCGCTGGCCGTGTTGCGCGAGGAAGTGACGAAAAATCCCGGCAATGCTGAGGCGCACCTTGCGCTTGGCGTATCGTATATAGAAAAAGGTGATTACGTATCGGCGCGGGGCAGGCTGAAGGAAGCGCTGGCTTTAAGCCCAGAATCGGTGCCGGCGTATTATACGCTTGCCATGCTTTACGAGAAGGAAAAGAATTTCTCCGACGCCCTGCAGGAATGGAAAAACGTGTTGCGTTTCTCAAAGGATAAGGAGATAAAAGAACTGGCGCGCAAGCATATCCGGCATTTAGAGAAATAAATGAAAAAATACTTATTTTATTTTTTTTATATAACGTTTCCGGTGTGCATTTTTTTTTCAGGTTGCGCATCTCCCCGTGTAGCTTTTAAGCAGGGTTACGATTTTACGCGGATAAAAGTAGTCAAAATAGGTGAAATTACACCGGCTACGAAAAAATCCAATTCCGGCGCCGTGATAGCCAATGAATTTATACGCCAACTTCTTGCAGCCGGTTACACGGTAAAGACCGCTGACGACGGCGCATACGATGTGGTGCTTGAAGGCAACGTTACGGAATACCTGCCGAATAACCGCTATCTTATCCAAACCAATAAGGCTGACGGCGCCACGAAGGTTGTTGTCATAAACCAGCCGGTTGAATTGAGCGGTACAAACGCCTATAACCTGGGAAGCGCGTTCGGACTGGGCGAAGACAGCCGTGTGGTGGTCAGTAACGCCACAGTCGGTGTGTCTGCTTTTTTGCGGGATGCGGTTACCGGTGAAGTTGTATGGTCAAACACTTATTCTTATGAAGGGTTGGATCTCACCACTGCCATGGAGGGGGTAGTTCGTTACCTGCTTCGTTCATGGCCCGTGAAACGATAAACCGGTAGTATAAAAAACAAGGGGCTTGCCTAAAGGGCATTAAGGAAACGGCTATGAATACGAATGAATTGCTTCAGTTAATGATCAAGAAGGGAATATCCGATATTCATTTCAAGGCAGGGACGGCCCCACTTGTGCGGGTTCATGGTAAACTAATCTCCACCGGTTTTGATCAGTTTACCTATGAACATGTTGAAGAACTGGCGCATTCGCTGATGACTGAAGACCAGCTGCGGCAGTTCGAAGAGGAAAACGAGCTCGATATTGCGTGCACCGTCAATGATGTCTCCCGTTTCAGGGTAAATGTTTACCGCCAGCGCGGGACAATAGCAATGACGCTTCGCGTGGTGCCGTTCAAAGTAAAACCTTTCGAAGAGTTGAACCTTCCTGCAAATTCGTTGCAAAAACTTGCATCCGAACCGCGCGGGCTTATCCTGATAGCAGGCATTACCGGCGCCGGGAAAACAACGACGATGAATTCCATCCTGGATTACATAAATGATAATTATTCATACAACATTATCACCGTAGAAGATCCGATAGAGTATTTTCATAAGGATAAAAAATCATCCATTTCACAGCGGGAGATCGGCACCGACACGAAATCCTACCCAAAAGCGCTCAAGCACATACTGCGCCAGGATCCTGATGTGGTGGTGATCGGCGAAATGCGCGACTACGAGGCCATATGCGCCGCTATAACCACTGCGGAAACCGGGCATCTTGTACTATCCACGATTCATACTATAGATACAGTTCAAACCATAGACCGGATAATAGATTCTTATCCGCAGCACCAGCAGGGGCCGGTGCGCTCACAGCTTGCCTATGTGTTAAAGGGTATTGTTGCCCAGCGTCTGGTATTGCGTAAAGACGGTGAAGGAATGATACCGGCTACGGAAGTGCTGATAGGCACGTCGCTTATGCGTAAAATGCTGGCCGAGGGAAAGCTGGCCGAGGCTTACAAGGCTATGGAGCAGGGATCTTATTACAGCATGCATACATTTGACCAGAGTTTGTTCTCGCTTTTCAAAGACGGCAAGATAACGATCGAAGAAGCGCTGGACAAGTCTTCCAACCCCGATGACCTGATGTTAAAATTACGCGGAATAGAACGCAATATAGAATGACACCGGGACTACCACATAGATGAAGAAACTACGAAACTGGGAATTGTCGTTTTATCCTTCAGACACGGATAGTAACCGCTGGCGGCTGAAACTTAAAATTGATGAAAAGGATCTGGCCGTTCTGCTAAGCTCGCTTCCGGTGAAGGCGGGCCGCCCTTTTATTGCCGAAGATGATTCCTTCGATTTTTGCCTGTATCTTTACGAGGTTACCATAAATGAATTCAATCAGGTAAAAGGGTTTTTAACCGAAGAAAGCCCAAAAGGAAGAGTTATTACTTCCGCCGATAAAATGAAAGGCGGCGCCGTACCGTTCAAAACAGGCAGTGGCGCCGGCCAGAGGCCTGAAAAAAGAATAGATTCAATATGGCAGCTGGCATTCTCTCCGAACGATAAGGATAAGAACAGGTGGTGCCTGAAAATAAATATAAAGGAAGAAGAGCTTAACCTTCTTTTGGGCCACATGCCTGGCACAAAGGGAAGGCCGTTTCTTCTTGTCAACGAGCCTTATACTTTTGGCGTATATCTTTACGAATTAAAAGACGACAGTTTCAAGCGTGTAAAAAAACTGCTTGAAGAAGAATTTCTTGAAGGCGAGATCCTCGGCCCCAGCAAGGAAGAGCGCCTTGATGCGTTGCTTGAAAAAGTTGCAAAAGGCCTGGAGCAGGTGCATGGCGATGATAAGCCGGTAAAGGAAGAAGTCTGCGAAGAACAGGCGCCTGAAGATAAGGTAGAAAAAGAGGTAACTGCCGAGGAGCCGGCAGTTCAGAACGTAGTTGCGGAAGAAAAAGTAAGCCAGGATGCTACGGGTGAAAAGAACGATGAAGTTGTCAAGCCCGAAGATGCCCCGCCTCCCGCCCCAAAAGGCCCCGGACGGCCGGAACTAATTATACTACATGGCAAAGAAGTAATACCGGACCCTGCTTTTGGCAGTCCACAGCCACCGGAACAGGCCCCACAGCCACCCAAGTCGGGGTTTCTGAGCGGTTGGGATATACTTGCTGCGGCCAGGCTTAGGAAGCTAAAAAAGCAGGAAGAAAAAAATGAGACATCTTCTCCCGCACCTGAAGAAAAGAAAGTTAAGCCGGACGTAGATGTGGTAAAAGAAATTGAGATAGTCAAGGTTGTAGAGCAGCCCGAACCCATTGCAACAGATGAAGTAAAAGCAGCTGAGGAATTTACGTGTATTCCACCGGTTGTACCGGAAATCCCGCCAATCGCTGAACCTGAGAAAAATACCGAAGCCGCGCTTGAGCCGGATCAGCCCGCCGAGCCGCAAGCGGAACAAGAACCTGTCATTCAAGTAGAACCACGGCAAGCCCCTGTTCCGCCGGTTGAACCCAAGCAAGAGCCGACTCCCCCGCCTGAAAAAGAAATTGCTCCTTCCCAGATTTCCTTCAAAAATAATGAAGCGCCCGAGGCCACATTGCAGGATTTGGAACTTAACCCGAGATATATTTTTGAAGAATTTGTAATAGGGCCAAATAATCGTTTTACTGCCGCCGCTGCCCAGGCCGTTGCGGATAACCCGGGTAAAATTTATAACCCCTTCTTTATTTACAGCGGCGTGGGGCTTGGAAAGACGCACCTTATGCATGCCGTGGGCCATTACGTTCATGCTAAAAATCCGCGGATGCGTATACTCTACGTTACCACTGAAAAGTTTATGAGCGAAGTAATAGAGTCTATCCGGCACGGTACGCTCCAGCAGATGCGGGAACATTATCGCCAGATTGATCTGTTATTGATTGACGACATACAGTTTCTGGTTGAATCGGAATCCACCCAGGAAGAATTTTTTCATACGTTTAACGTCCTGCACCAGAGCGGCAAGCAGATAATCATTACGTCCGACCGCACGCCAAAGCAGCTCACTACACTTGAAGACCGGCTTCGCAGCCGTTTCGAGTGGGGGCTTATAGCGGATATTAAATCGCCTAACCTTGAAACCCGTGTTGCCATACTGAAAAAGAAGGGCGCGGTTGATAACATGGAGCTAAATGATAACATACTGCTTTATATAGCATCAAAACTTAAATCCAACATACGGGAGCTGGAAGGATTCCTTAAGCGAATCAATGCCTACGCTTCCCTTACGCACCAAGCCGTCAACATGGAACTGGTGCGCACGCTTATGAGCGACCTTCTCCCGCCGGGTGAGATGGATGATGATTTGTCGCAGGAAACGCCCGCCGCTCCGGCGCCAAAAGCCGCGGCGTCCGTGGATTTCTCTCGGCCATCTCCGCCGCCGGTAACCTATGCGCCGCCCGAACATGATGCGCGGGCGCCGGCTCCTGCGCCAGTTCCGCCGCCTTTGCCGTCCCCTGTACCGCCGAGCGTAAAAATACCGTCTACGACCTCTTCTTATTCAGGTACGGCGGCGGATGCTTCCGAAGCCAACCTAAAAGCCGTGGAGGTGGGTTTTTTCTTTCCGGAAGGAAAGGAAGGCGACCTGGGCAACGTCAAAGAGCACTTCCGTGAAGTAATAAAAAAACACCGGCTTAAGTTCCGGCTTGAAGGTATGTTCGAACGTTCGTATCCCGTCAGCGCAAAAGTGGATTATGCCGCGCTTGTTGAATTGTGCAAGGCCAGTAAGGTGAGTATCGCAATAGTGATAGGCCCTCCCCCGGAAAGCGGCATTGATCCTGAGGAATTTGCAAACCTGCTTGCCACGATCATGGATGACGAAAGAATTTCGCTGCAACTTGTGCCGTGGGCCGAGTTAAACAAGGATTACCGTTATCTCAATCTTGCCCTCGATATAACGTTGTTAAAGCACAGTTCAGGGTAACGTTATGAAAAGTTTCATATTTAGACACGCCGCCGGCATTGCGTTCATACTTGTCGTAACAGGGCTTGTTTACGCGGCCGGTTTTTATTTTCTTGTACAATTTTCTCCATCGTGGCATGCATCTCCCACCCAGTGTATAGCAGCCAATCCGGCGATCGCAAATTACCAAAACACTGTTCCTGCGGCAAACAACGAGGCGAACGGCCGTGCCGTAAAGTATGCTTATTTCCTGCCGTTTTTTTTGTGGGCGCTTGGTCCCGCGGCCATGGCTGTCGCGGTAGCGGCTTTTCATTTCAGGAGATATTTGTTCTATCCTGCCACGCAGCTTGAAATTTTTTTTGATGCCATTGACAGCGGCAGGTTTGTACGCCTGGACGAAAATGACGTCAGCGTCCCGTTACGTCCGATAACTTTAAAGCTGAACAAGATGGGTGACAAGTTCTCCAACGCCACGGACACGCTGCACATGCTTTCTTTCGTTTCCGGTGCGCTTACTTCGCACATGGAGATAACCGAAGTCTTTGGCATAATAATGGATATTATACGGCGAAATTATAACGGCGCTTCCTGTGCGGTTATAATGCTGCAAGAGGACGGCTTTTTGAAAATACGCAGCCAGCGGGGTTTGTCGCCGGAATTTGTACGTGCGGTTCATCTCAGGCCGGGTGACGGGTTTGCCGGGTTGTCGTTTGCAAAGTGCGAGTTAACGGTAATTAACGATGCCTCGGCACAGCCGTCCGCCGGTGTGGCGGACGTAATCGCCCGGGAAGGCATATCCTCATATGTTCACCTGCCACTTGTTGTAGACGGTAAATGCGAAGGGTTATTAAATGTTAACAGCAGGGAGAAAGAATATTTTTCGGACGATAAACTTGAAACTCTAAAAAACCTGGCCGAGTACCTGGGCATAGCCATAAGAAATATCCGGTTATACGAGCGCGTCCAGGAGCTTAACCGTCGCCTTGAAACGGAAGTTTCCTCTACGACAACGGAGTTGATACAAACAAATTCTCGCCTGATACAAAAAGTGCGGGAGATGAAGGCGTTGTCCGACATAGCAGCTTTTGCCGCGGCAAAGGCAAACCTGCCGGAAATTCTGGAGATGATAGTAGATAAAATAAAAGAGTTGCTTACCGCGCAGGCTGCAGGCGTATTCCTTTACGCGGCGGAATCTGGCGAGCTTACGCCGCATGCGCCATTTTTTGGCGTTCGCGATCGTGATTTCTCAAGCCTGAGGTTTAAATTAAAAGATGTCAAGACGCTTGAGGACGTTGTAGTAAACGGCCGGCGATGCGTTATAAATGAGCCGCGGGAAGCATTGGAAGCGGTGCCTTTGCTGGCAAATGTGCTGGCCGTTCGTTCGCTCGCGCTGGTGCCTCTTCGTTCCGGCACCAAGCCCGTTGGTGTGCTGGGTGTTGCAAACAAACTGGGCACGGCATTTAACCAGGATGATATACGAATTCTTGAGTTGATAGCAGACAAAATTTCAGGGATTATAGAAAACGTTACGCTTTACCAGCAGATCGGCCAGCGGCTGCGCGACCTTACCGCCTTGCAGGAAATTTCATCCGCTATTTCCAGCGAGCCGGTGCTGGAAAAGACTATCAATAACATTATTCTGCCCACTACGCGCGCATTCAGCGCCGACCTGTGCGCGCTGTTGTTGTTTGACGAACGAACAAGCGAACTGGTAACGCAGCAGGGGGCATATTTTGTAGGCGGCAACGAGGCTGTGCTTTTGCGGATACGATCGGATGATCCCTGTTCCCTTTCCGCGCAGGTGTTCCGTTCCGGTGAGCCGTTTTTAAGCCCGGATGCGACTATTGATCCCAGGGTGAAAAGCAAGACCGCGCGGCTGTGGAATGTGCGCTCACTGATACTTGTGCCGCTGAAAGCCGAAAACAGGGTTATAGGCGTGCTGCGTATAGGCAGGCACCAGGCCAACTGCTACTCAAAAGATCACTTGCGGCTTGCCGTGCTCATTGCGCACCAGGCCGCGGTGATTATTGCAAATGCGCACCTTTACGATTCACTGCGCGAGGCCAAGCAGGAGCAGGAGCGGCTTAACCAGGTGAAGAACGAATTTTTGTCCGTAGTTTCGCACGAGCTGCGCACGCCGGTAACCGCTATCAAAGGGTTCGTAAAGCTGGTGCTGCAGGGTGAGGCCGGTAAGCTTAACTCCCAGCAGGAAAAATTTTTGATGATCGCCGATCAATCAACCGACCGCCTTACCGTGTTGATTTCCGACCTGCTTGATATTTCTAAAATCGAAGCGGGACATATGAATATTGAAGTAAAACCGCTGGATGCCCTCTCGCTTATAAGAGAGATACTGCAGCGGTTGTCTCCGGAAATAGCAAACAAAAGCATAGAGTTAAACGTAATGTTGCCGGAATTGCTGCCGCCTGTGATGGCGGACCGGGAACGGCTTATACAGGTATTCGATAATCTCATTTCAAATGCCATAAAATTTACTCCGGCCAGGGGGGGCATAACGGTATCGGCCAAGGATAAGGGAGACTGCGTGGTTTTCAGCGTAAAGGATACGGGAATAGGCATAGAGCTGAAAGAACAGAAGAAGATATTCGAGAAGTTTTACCAGGTCAATTCCGGATCCACCAGGTCCGTTACAGGCGCCGGGCTTGGGCTGGCTATAGTAAAATCAATTGTTACGATGCACGGAGGGCATGTGTGGGTGGAAAGCAATCCCGGCAAGGGCGCGGAGTTTACATTCATTATCCCGCGGGCAAAGACGGAAATGCAGAATTTCCATCAAGCGCAGGGCGCCTGATGTCCCGTTGCGTTATCATAGTTCTTGACGGCGCCGGCATAGGCGCCATGCCGGACGCGGCGAGGTTCGGCGACGAAGGCGCGAACACGCTTGCGCATACGCTGGCTGTTGCCGGCGGCGGGTTTTATCTTCCCAACATGGCGGCGCTGGGGTTGTACAACCTGCTGGGTTTGCCGTTGGAAGCGGAACTTAAAGGCGCGTATGCAAAACTTGCCTGTGCTTCGCCCGCAAAAGACACTACCGCCGGCCACTGGGAGCTTGCCGGGCTTATTTTACAAAACGCATTGCCAACCTACCCTAACGGTTTTCCCGCCGTTATAATCGAAGAATTCGAGCGCGCTATCGGAACAAAAACACTGGGTAATTGCACTGCCTCCGGCACGGAAATAATTGCAAGGCTGGGCGAAGAACATCTACGCACCGGTTTCCCTATAGTATATACTTCCGCCGATTCCGTTTTCCAGATTGCCGCGCATGAGTCCGCTTTTGGCCTGGAGAGGCTTTACCGGGCATGCACACTGGCGCGCGCGCTGCTGAAAGGAACACATGCCGTTGGAAGGGTCATCGCCCGGCCGTTTGAGGGAACTCCGGGTAATTTCGTGCGCACGGCAAACAGGCGCGATTACAGCCTTAAGCCGTTTGCGCCGACGATTTTAGATGCGGTAAAGGATGCGGGCGGGGAAGTGGTTGCCATAGGAAAGATAGAGGATATTTTCAGCGGGTGCGGTATTACCAGGACGTTTCATACATCCTGCAACAGGGAAGGAATGGAGCGCACCCTTGCCGAGGTATCGTCGGATGCCGGTAAAACCCCGGCGCTTATCATGACGAACCTTGTTGATTTTGACATGGCCTGGGGGCACAGGAGAAACGCGGCCGCGTATGCAAATGGCTTGAAAGAGTTTGATGATTTCCTGCCCGCGCTGCTGGCGGCGCTTTCACCGCAGGATGTGCTTTTTATCACCGCCGATCACGGATGCGACCCTACATTTATGCGGCATACCGATCATACCCGCGAGTACGTTCCTCTTTTAATTTACGGTTCAGCTATATTGAAGGGCGCAGACGCGGGCGTGCGTTCGACGTTTGCCGACGTTGCCCAGACCATAGCGGACATCCTGGGCCTGCCCCGGCAGCGCTCCGGTACAAGTTTAAAGGAAGAAATATGGAACAAGACATTATTTCAAAACTGAAAGAAACGCAAGGATATATCCGGAAGAGGACGGCGCTGGTTCCGCGCCTGGGCATAATACTCGGTTCCGGTATCGGGAACATAATCGAACCTTCCGGCAAGGATGTTGTTTTCTTTTATAACGAGCTGCCGAATTTCGCGTCTTCAACCGTTGAAGGCCACGCGGGGCGGCTGGTGTTGGGCGCATGGGAAGGCGCCAACGCCTGCGTTATGCAGGGACGGTTGCATTATTACGAAGGCTACTCCATGGATGAAATAACTTATCCCGTGAGATTATTAAAACTTCTGGGCGTCGAAACAATTATAATAACCGCCGCCGCAGGCGCGCTGGCGCCCGGCATGAAGGCGGGCGATATTGTTGTAATAAAAGATCATATAAATTGCATGGGCGCCAGCCCTTTGCGTGGCCGCCATTACCCTGATTTCGGCGAAAGGTTTTGCGATATGAGCGGGGTGTATGATAAAGTTATGCGCAAGCGCTGCCTGGCAATATGCCGTCGGCAGCGCCTGAGCGCGCGCGAGGGCGTATATGCGGCGGTAGCAGGCCCGTCTTACGAAACTCCGGCTGAATCGGCCATGTTGCGGGGTTTTGGCGCCGATGTGGCGGGAATGTCGGTAGTGCCGGAAGCGGTAGCAGCCCGCCAAATGGGGATGAATGTCCTTGGTTTATGTTACGTTGCAAACGTAGCTGCCCGCAGGGTAAGCAAGCCGCTTTCACACGCGGAAGTGCTTTCCGTCGGCCTCAAAGTCCAGCAAAAAATGGCCAAACTAATCTCCACAATAATGCCCGTTCTTTAATAACTGATGCTACGCAGCGTGTCATTGCGAGGAGCCTTGGCGACGAAGCAATCTCGTCGTTTTGATACGAAACAGCAAGATTGCTTCGCTTCGCTCGCAATGACAGCACCTTTGGTATTTCTTGCGTAACATCAGTTAATAGCTGATGTTAAAAATGCACATAACAGGGATTATTTCCAGGAAACGTGATAACCTAAGGCTCACGGCCGATGAAATACGTGCGGCCGTGCTGGGTTATAGCGCAGGCGACATTACGGATTACCAGATGTCGGCGCTGCTCATGGCCTGCTTTATCCGGGGGCTGGACGATAATGAAACGCTTGCGCTTACGCGCGCCATGATAGAATCCGGCGAAATTGCGGATCTGTCCGGTATCGCCGGGGTAAAAGTAGACAAGCATTCCACGGGCGGTGTCGGCGACGGCACTTCCATCGTGATAGCGCCGCTCGTGGCCGCATGCGGGGTCGTTGTCCCGATGATGTGCGGCCGCGGGCTCGGGCATACGGGCGGCACGCTCGATAAGCTGGAATCCATACCCGGTTTTCGCACGCACCTGCAAGTTGACGAATACAAACGGCAGCTTGAAAAAACAGGCGTTGCCATAATAGGCCAGACGGATGCCGTTGCCCCGGCCGACAAAAAGATGTATGCCTTGCGCGATGTTACGGCCACGGTTGAGTGTATCGGCCTTATCGCCGCAAGTATAATGTCGAAAAAGCTTGCCGAGGGTTGCGATGCGCTTGTGCTGGACGTAAAGTCGGGTTCGGGCGCGTTTATGAAAAGCGATGCCCTCGCCCGGCAGCTTGCCAGGGTAATGACAAATATCGGCGCCGGTTTTGGCGTAACTGTTGAAGCGCTGATTACGGATATGAACCAGCCGCTGGGCATGGCGGTCGGCAATTCGCTTGAAGTCGCCCAGGCCATAGAAACCCTGAAAGGCGGCGGGCCCGCGGACTTCCGCAGCCTCGTTTTTACGCTTGCAAGCCGGATGCTGATGCTTGGCATTAAAGGGTGCGATGAACGGAGCGCGCTGGATATGCTTGCCGATAAAATCAGGGACGGCAGCGCGCTTAAAAAATTTGCAGAAATAATCGTTGCGCAGGGCGGCGACAGTTCGGTTATAGATGTGCCTGAGCGTATTCTGCCGAAGGCTTTAAACCGGCGCAACATATGCGCCAAAACCGGCGGGTTTGTCGGACGAATAGATACCGCCGCCGTTGGCCGCGCGAGCGTAATGCTTGGCGCCGGGCGCCTGCGCAAGGAAGATGTTATTGATTACGGCGCAGGTATAATGATCCACCGTAAACACGGTGATTGTGTAACCGCCGGCGAGCCGCTTGCAACGATGTATTATAACAGGCCGCCTATGCTTGAAGATGCCGCGGCCGTTCTTGAAGGCGCATGGCGCATAAGCAGGAAGCGCCCCTCGCCGCTTAGGCTGATAAAGACGCTAATCCCCCTCACCCTACCCTCTCCCAGCCGGGGAGAGGATACAAAGGCACCCGGTTTGCTTTCCTCTCCCCGTCGGGGAGAGGATTAAGGTGAGGGGGAGTTAATATGTTTTAACACTATATCGTTAATGGATGATAAAAGCTATGACAATCACAAATCATTACGCCAGGCAATGGGTTACAAAATCGTTTCCGCCGGAACTGGCCGATGAGATAGCCGCCGCCCTTGATATATCGCTTCCCGCGGCCGTTGTGCTGGCTGCCCGCGGGATAGCTTCCGTCGAGCAGGCGCAGGCGTTTTTAAATCCCGGGATTTCGGAGCTGTATAACCCGTTCCTGCTGCCGGACGCGGACAAGGCCGTCAGGCGGATACGGCGCGCCATGGACAAGCGCGAAAAAATACTGGTTTACGGCGACAGGGATGTGGACGGCGTAAGCGCGCTTGCGGTTATGGTGCGCACGCTGCGTTCGCTGGGAACGGAGCCGCTGTGGTACATACCTTCTACGGAAGGCTACGGCTTGCACAAGGACGTTCTCTCGCGTTACCATGGTGAGGGCGTAAGCCTGGTAATAACGGTTGATTGCGGAATATCCGCGGTTGAAGAGATCGCTCACGGCGCAAGCCTCGGGATGGAATTTGTCGTTACGGATCATCATGAACCTCCCGAAGGCGCCGCGTTGAGTGCCTGCGCCGTGGTAAATCCCAAACTTGCGCATAGCCGTTACCCGTTCGACGGGCTTGCCGGTTGCATGGTTTCGCTGAAAGTTGCCGAGGCGCTGATGCTGTCTTTCGGTAAATATTTCGACGAAGAGTTGGCGGTCGTCGCACTCAGGTTGCCCGCAGGCGGCGCGGCGGATATGGGCGTGGCGCATCTGAAAAACGGCGTGGCGGCCGCCGCGCTTGCGGCCGGCAGCGATTTAAAAAAAATGTTCGATTCTATCGGCAGCCGCCGCGTGGTTGTATTCGACGACGCAACGGGCCATTTCCTGCGGCAGTCGTCAAAAAATATTACCGGCAATGACTTTGAAAACGAGATTATTGCCCTCGCTCCGCGCATGAACGAGAGAGCGGTCGCATCCGGTTCGTTGCTTGAGGCCGCTTCCGCCATGCGGCTGAAATCCGGCAACATTATGAATGCGTCCGACGAAGCGCTGCTTATCGCTTCGATTTTTCAGCGGTTCGAAGAATCCCAGGATATACGCATGAATTTTTTCCGCGAGAATCACCTCGATGTCGTTACGCTTGGCACTATCGCCGACATCGTTCCGCTTACCGGTGAAAACCGCCTGCTTGTAAGGGAAGGCCTTTCGCGCCTGCCGCAAACGCGCAAAGCGGGCGTGCAGGCGCTGCTTGAGAAAAGCGGGGATGCCAAAAACGGTTCATTGTGCGCAAAATCCATTTCGTGGGGCATTGCGCCGTTGTTAAATGCGGCTGGCCGCCGGGGCAAGGCCGACCTTTCCGCGCGCCTTCTCTTGACCGACGACATACATGAGGCTTACGACCTTCTTTACCTTATAGAGAAACTGAATGTTGAGCGGCGGGCGCTGCAAGCTGAAAATATGGAGAAATTCCGGACGCTGCTTGAAGCCCAGTGCGACATTGACAACGACGGCATATTTATCGTTGCCGCCGAGGGTGTCGCGCATGGCGTTACCGGTATCGTAGCTTCCCAGTTTGCCCGTCAATACCATCGTCCAACCGTGCTGCTTATAATCGAAAACGGCCAGGCCATGGGCGCGGCGCGTTCCGTGCCGGGCTTCGACATAATGCAGTGTTTTAACCGCTGCGGAGATCTGATGGTGAAATACGGCGGCCACGCGCAGGCTGCCGGGCTTACCGTGGAAGCGAACAAGCTTGACGAGTTTCGCTGTAAGCTTAAAGGCGCCGTCGCTGCCGCCCTGGGCGGAGAGC
This sequence comes from Elusimicrobia bacterium RIFOXYA2_FULL_50_26, assembly GCA_001800355.1. Lineage (GTDB taxonomy): Bacteria > Elusimicrobiota > Endomicrobiia > Endomicrobiales > XYA2-FULL-47-53 > XYB2-FULL-50-12. Next base: position 3,325 of record MGVF01000135.1, on the reverse strand, counting down.
CGATTGTTCCGACGCTTGAGATTGACGCGCAATTGGACGGCGCGCAGGTAACGCTGAAACTTGTAAATGAATTATCGCTTATGGAACCTTTCGGCATGGGAAATCCTTATCCCGTGTTCGGGTTGCGAAACATGCGGCTTATGGGCGCAAGCCGCATGGGCGCAAAAAACGATCATTTGAAGTTGCGCCTGGCTTGTAACGGAGGCAGCGTTCTTGAGGCGGTGGGTTGGGGCATGGGCAACCTCTACGACTATGCCCGGGACATGCAAGCCGTTGACCTTGCGGTGCAGCTTGAGTTAAACATGTGGCAGGACAGGAAGTCCGTGCAGATGGTAATGATGGATTTTCGTTCAGCTTAACAGAGTATTAGAAAGGATATGATCATGGTAAAGACATCTGAAGAAGAAGTAAAAATCGGAATTATCGGCGGAAGCGGGGTTTATGAGATGGACGGGTTGCAGGACGTGCGCGAGGTAAGCATTTCCACGCCGTTCGGTTCGCCATCGGATGTGATTACGCTTGGCACTATTGAGGGTGTGCGTTGCGCGTTTTTGCCGCGCCACGGCAAGGGACACCGTATACTGCCGTCGGAAGTCAACGCGCGCGCCAACATATTCGCGCTTAAATCGCTGGGTGTTGAACAGGTGTTGTCGGTATCCGCCTGCGGTTCGCTTAAAGAAGAGGTTAAACCGCGCGATTTCCTTATCCCGGACCAGATATTCGACCGCACGAAGGCGCGTCCGTCCACCTTTTTCGGCGAAGGTATCGTGGCGCACGTGGGCGTGGCGGACCCGTTCTGTTCCTCCATGCGGGAAATTATCCGCCACTCGCTAAAGGAGCTTGACATCAGGCATCATTACGGCGGCACTTATGTTTGTATCGAAGGCCCGCAGTTTTCGACGAAGGCCGAGTCGCAGGTCAACCGCCAGTTGGGTTTTTCTATCGTAGGCATGACGGCGGTGCCGGAGGCAAAGCTTGCACGGGAGGCCGAGATGTGTTACGCCACAATCGGCCTGGTTACGGATTATGACGTTTGGAAGGAAGGCGAGGAAGTGACCGTTGACGTTGTAATAGCAAACATGAACGCGAATGTTACGAATGCAAGAAAGCTGATGCGCCATGTTCTGCCGCGCCTTGCAAGAAACAAACCCGCCTGCGCCTGTGCTACGGCATTGAAGTACGCGATAATGACAGCAAAAGATAAAATGGACAAAAAAGGATACGAAAAAGTTAAACTGCTGATAGAAAAATATGTTAAATAACTGATGTTACGCAACAAATGCCAAATTCACTGTCATTGCGAGCGAAGCGAAGCAATCTTGCTGTTTCGTATCAAAACGGCGAGATTGCTTTGTCGCTAAGGCTCCTCGCAATGACACGCTGCATAACATAAGTTAAATAAAATATAAAGGGGCAGGCCATGTCAATCCTTGTAGTAGGTTCCGTCGCTATGGATTCGGTTAAAACTCCGTTTGGAAGCGTGAAGAATGCGCTGGGCGGCTCAGCCACATATTTTTCGGTTTCCGCATCATATTTTGCGCCCGTCAATCTTGTCGCCGTTGTAGGCAGCGATTTTCCGGCGGATTATCTTGACGTGCTTCGAAAACATGACATTTCGCTCGAAGGATTGCAAACCGTGCCGGGCAAAACCTTCCGCTGGAAGGGGCAGTACACGTACGACTTAAACCAGGCCGAGACGCTTGATACCCAGCTTAACGTGTTCGCGCATTTTTCGCCGAAGATACCGGATGCCTACCGCAACAGCAAATACGTGTTTCTCGGAAACATTGACCCGGAATTGCAACGCGAGGTATTGCGCCAGGTGAAGAGTCCCGCGCTTGTTGCCTGCGATACCATGAACTTCTGGATAGAACGAAAACCCCATGAACTTAAAAAGACGCTAAAACATGTTGATATACTTGTTATCAATGAGGCCGAGGTCCGCCAGCTTGCGGAAGAGTCAAGCCTTGTAAAGGCCGCAAGGGCTATCTGCTCATGGGGGCCAAAGGCTCTGGTGATAAAGCGCGGCGAGTATGGCGTGCTGTTTTTTAACAGGCACCACGTGTTTTCAGCTCCCGCCTATCCGCTTGAAGCCGTGTTCGACCCGACGGGGGCCGGCGATACGTTTGCCGGCGGTTTCATGGGTTACATCGCAAAAAGCGGCAAGCTCGACGACGGCCACCTGCGCCGCGCCATAGTATTCGGCAGCATAATGGCTTCTTTTGACGTCGAAGATTTCAGCCTCAACCGCCTGCGTGCGCTTAATTGGAAAAAAATCACGCAACGTTTCGCGCACTTTAAAAAACTGACCCACTTTGAAATGGTAAAGTGAAACTATGAAACAACAACACCGGAAATTGCTTTCCGCGGCGCGCCTGGCCATGAAAAAGGCGTATTCGCCCTATTCTAAAATTAAGGTTGGCGCGGCACTGCTTTCAGATAGCGGAAAAATATTTTGCGGCGCAAATGTCGAGAATGCCTCATACGGCCTTACGATTTGCGCCGAACGCGCGGCCGTTGCCGTCGCCGTTGCCGCGGGCGCGCGTAAATTCATTGCGGTGGCCGTTGCATGGAACAAGAAAGGGCAAGTGTCTCCGTGCGGCGCCTGCCTTCAGGTGCTTAGTGAATTTTGCGCCGGCATGGAAGTTATAACCGCAGCCGGAGGCGGAAATATAACCGTAAGAAAACTTTCCGACATGCTGCCCGACGCGTTCCAGATTCAGTTGTCCTCTCCCCGAAGGGGAGAGGATTAACACATAAAGCCATTCTCTCCTCTCCCCTTCGGGGAGAGGATTAAGGTGAGGGGGTAATGCGTTTTAACCGGCCGGATATGGCACTAACATGATAAAAAATCTGTTGTTACCTTTACTTGAATCACTGGGCGGCCTGGGGCTGCTGCTGTTTGGTATGTTCTTTATCAATGACGCCTTGCAGAAAGTGGCGGGTTTCAAGCTGCGTAAACAACTTGTTTCACTGACCGGCTCGCCCTTACGCGGCCTGTTTACGGGGCTTGTAGTAACGGTGTTTAACCAGTCAAGCACCGCCACTATACTATTGGAAGTCAGCATGGTTACGGCGGGACTTCTGACGTTCTACCAAACCATGGCGGTTACTATCGGAGCTGAAATCGGCTCAACCGTTACCGCGCAGATAGTGGCCTTTCAGCTTACCGATTACGCGGTGCTTATAGCGGGTTTCGGTTTTTACCTTTCCTTTCTTACCAAGACGCGCAAATGGAAGAATATCGGCAATGCGATAATCGGCATAGGCATTATTTTCCTGGGCATGAAGATTATTGCCGATTCGCTTACCCCGTTGCGCGATT
>MGVF01000134.1 GCA_001800355.1 Elusimicrobia bacterium RIFOXYA2_FULL_50_26 | reverse complement strand
CAGGCACTCCCATCTCCACCTTTTTCTTAACCATCTTGGAGACGGCGGTAGCCGCGTTCGCGGCGCTTATCAAACATATTTCCTTCAACGCATCAAGCTGGAAACTGCTCAGTTGTTTCTCGTCGCTCATTTTCTTACCGTCCCGAGGAAACCGATTATCTGCCCGTCCTCGTCCTTTAATATGGTGCCGGTGAAAAAAACCTTGACCTCGCGGCCGGCGCGTGATAAAAACATCATCGGAAAATCCTTTACCTTGCCCTGCTTTATCATATCCTGCCATGATGCGGCCTTAAACGCCGGCGCGAATATGGTTTCAAGCGGCGCACCGGCAAGCTCAGCGTCCGTGTAGCCCAGCATATCTTCCGTGGCCTTGTTGATTTTCCTTATAAACCCATTGTTATCAGTGGCGATAACGGTATACATCATGTTGCGGACAATCGTATCGGAATAATTTTTGGCAACGGCAAGTTCCGCCATAAGCCTGCGGTTTTCCATGACAAGCGAGTATTTCTCGTAAGCATTGCTGGCCACAAGATTTATCTCGGCGATATTGACCGGTTTTGTGAGATAGGCGAATGCGCCCTCGTTTAAAGCGCGTATGGCCGCTTCGGCGGACAGGTGCGCCGTAAGCATCACGGCCATCGTGTCGGGCGACTCGCTTTTTATCAACCGCAGCAGTTCCAGTCCGTCCATCTCCGGCATCATTATGTCTATGACGGCCACCGGAAACGGAGTGCCGCCGGCGACGGCGCACTGGCGCACTTTTTCAATAGCCTCCTGTCCGGAAGGCGCGGCGGAAACATCGTAGCCGGCATCCTGCAGAGCGAACGAAAGCACCATCAGTATGTCTTTGTCGTCGTCAACGAGCAATATTTTCTTTGCCATATAATTTTACCCCCGTTATTCAAACAGTACTTTTATATCCGCGTTTTCGTGCAGAGGCGATGTAAACTGCGATTCCTGCCCGTCAATAAGCAGCCGTACTTTTTTTCCTATCTGGTTCTGGGGCTCTATCGAAATATAGCGGAATATGTCCACAAGCACGGCCTCCGCGTCCTTGCCGGCTACAACGGATATGCGGTCGCCGTCATTAACAGCCGTATCGGCCGGTGCATCCTCGCCGTTTATCAAAACTCTGCCGTCAGTGCCGGGAAACAGGTATTCATCACCGTTTATCCTGACCCTTAGCGGCCTGCCCTTCGGGGCGGACGAAACAAAGTTTGCAACTTTCCATTGAGGCTCAAGGTAACCGAAGGCTATCTCGTCATTATCCCGCAGTGTCAATTGCGCGTCGAATTCCCGTTCGCTGCCGTTAACCTGCAGGAAATAATTTTTCTCTTTTACCGCGATCTCCTCGCCGTCCACTTCTATGCGGATATGCCGTTCGCCCGGTTGCGGCATGGACGGGAAATGGTTTTCTATCAAAGCGCCCAGCTGCCTCTCCGGCAGGCAGGCCACCACGGCCCTGTCCGGGACGGCCGCGTCCATTCCGGCCGGCTCGCCATTAACCATCACCTGCGCGGGAAGCGGGACTTCACGCCCGTTTAAATGCACCCTCGGAAGTTCGGCGGCCTCAAGTTCTCCGACGGTACACGCCGCATTCTTGCCGTCTTTGGCCGGGTAGAAAATAATCCTGTCGCCCGCGCGCGCCGGAGCATCAAGCGCAGCTTTGACACCATTAACTTCAATCGTTGCCGGCAGCGGAGCTTCTCCCTTGACGGAATCGAGCCTGCCGTTAAGCGTAAACGTTATGGCCAGCCCCGGCCGGCCATATATCTGGCGAACCGTAATCCCCTGGGATAATAGCATTGATAAAACGGTTGGATTGCTTTCCGTGCTCATGACGGTTATACGCTTGTCGTTTAACGCAAGATGCGTAAGGGTAAGGCCCGGACGCCGGCTGAAAAGAAGCCCGATCCCTGCCGCCGTTGCCGCATCCGGCCCGCCCAGCTTGCCGGAACGATCACCGATAGCATCGTTCAGCGCCGCGGGCCGTAACCCGATACGCTCGCGGGAAAGGCCGAGAGCCGCGGCTATCTCTTCCTCTACGAACGGCGTCATGCTGCCACCGCCTACGAGAATAGCGGCGCACCTGTCCATATTTGCGCCGGACGATGGAATAAGCTTCTTTATTTCTTCGCCTATGCGCCCCGCCATCTCCCTGGCCGCCGAACGCACGCTCTCAAGCGCTTCGGAAAGCCGCCTTGTTTGCTCCCTGTTAAAAATATCTTTAAAGGTTATCACCGAATCTTCGCGCACCCTGGCTTCCTGCTGCCATATTCCGAGGTTTCTTTTGAGGCGCTCAGCCTCGTCAAATCCCACCACCCAGGCGTTGCAGATTGCTTCCGTAACCATATCGCCGGCCACGGGCACCATGCCGTAAGCCTGAACTTTTCCACCGGACACAATGGCGATATCCGACGTTCCGGCACCGATGTCTATAAGAGCGATATTGAGCGGCACAAGATGCTCTGAAACCGTGGCTTCAAGCGCCGCTATCGGCTCAAGCGTGAGATATTCTATCTCAAGCCCGCATTTTTTTGTTACGGTAAACATCGCCTCCAGCACCTGGCGCGGCAGCAGCGTTACCAACGCTTCCGCCTCGATGAGCGATCCCCTGTGATCAATAAGCGTGGCAAGCTCCTCGTTATCAATCCGGTAGCCAACAACCGAGTAGCCGACACAGAAATAATCGTCAGCCGCGCCTGTTATGACTTCGAGCGCCTTCTGCACGGCCATCAGTTCCAGTTGCTTGACTTCCGCCGCATTTATCGGATCCATGGACTGGCGCGCAAGCCGCGCCCGGCCGCGACAGGTAAGCAGGTTTCTTCCCGCCACCGCAACCGCCACTTTTGCAAGCGCGCCGTACCTGTCTTCCAGCGAACGCTTTATCTCCGTAACTATGGCGGTTACTTTTTCTATGTCGTGGATCTGGCCTGCGCGCATGGCGCGCGTCTGGTGCTCGCGTATTTCGCATGCCGCTATTACAAGCGGCGCACCGTCGCCCTTGTGCCGCTCGCACACCAGCCCGCGCACGAAACGCGTGCCGATATCAAGCACAAAAAAGTATGGAGAGTTCGCATTTGCCATATTATTTTCCATTTAACTTCCAGCGGTGCCGAGGAACCCTATAACTTTACCCTTGGCATCCTTCATTATAGTGCCGGTAAACGAAAGTCTCAGCGTGCGGCCGTCCTTGGCAAGAAACGTAACGGGGAAATTGCGCACGCGCCCCCCGGACAAATCCGCAAGTGACGCCTGCCTGAATTCCGGCGAGAGTATGGCGGCCAGCGGCGCGCCCTTCAACTCCGCCTCTGTGTAGCCCAGCAGGGTTTCGACAGCCTTGTTCGTTTTCCTTATATAGCCCTCGGAATCCGTTGCAACTACTATGTACACGAGGCTCTGGACTATCGTTTCCAAGTATTCCTTGGCTTTCTGCAATTCAGAAACAAGCTCTTTGTTCTGCCGGCTCAGGCTGTATTTTTCGCAGGCGTTCTTCATCGTCGCCCTCATTTCTTCGAGGTTCAAGGGCTTTGTGAGATATGCGAACGCGCCTTCATTCAGCGATTTTACCGCGGATTCCATGCTGGCATTGGCCGTCAGCATTACGACAACCGTTTCCGGGTACTCTTTTTTTATTATGCGCAGAAATTCTATGCCATTGATCCCCGGCATTGATATATCGGTAAGAACTACGGGGTATGGCTCGGGGGCGGCGCGCAGCTTGCCTAGAGCCTGGGTGGCGGTTGCTGAAACAGAAACCTCAAAGCCATCAACCTGCAACGCCATGGCAATATAGTCAAGTACGCTTTCGTCGTCGTCAACTACAAGTATTCTCGATTTTTTCATTGCGCGGCTCCTAACATACCGATACTGCGTCTATAATCAGCACCACCCGGCCATCGCCTAGAATTGTGGCGCCGCTAAAATTTTTTACGCTCCTTAAAATACCGGAAAGCGTTTTTATTACAATCTCCTGCTTGCCGAGCATGTTATCAACTACCAATCCCACACGCCTGTCGCTTATTTCAACTATTACCGTATACTGGCTCTCCATGACTCCGGCCTTTTTAGGTGTGGCGAAAAAAGCGTCGAGGAATACCAACGGTATTACCTCGTCTCTAAGGAGAAGCACCTGCTTATTGTCTATTGTTTTAACGTAGTCGCGGTCTATCTTGGCGATCTCGCCGACGTTTGTAAGCGGTATGGCGTACGTTTCCGCGCCGACTTCAACGAGTAATGCCTGTATAATGGCCAGGCTTAACGGCAACTGCACAATAAATGCCGAGCCTTTGCCTTTGCGGGATTTTATATCCAACTTGCCGTTAAAGGCCTCCACCATATTCTTGACGACATCCATGCCTACCCCGCGGCCGGACACATCCGTTATTTCCTTTGCCAGCGAAAAACCGGGACGGCATATCAGCATGAACGATTCCAGTTCCGTCATAGTAACGGCTGCGGCAGCCTCGATAACGCCTTTCTCTACGGCTTTCTGCCTGATTTCGGCGGCATCCATTCCCCTGCCGTCATCGGAAACCTCAACCCATACCGAGCCTTTTTCGCGCCGGGCGTTAAGCGTAATAGTGCCCCCGGCAGGCTTTCCCAGCTCCATGCGCACGTCGGGCGGCTCTATGCCATGGTCAACGGCATTGCGCAATAGGTGAACCAGCGGCTCATTTATCTGATCAAGAAGCATACGGTCAATCTCTATTTCTGTGCCGGACATGACAAACTCTATTTCCTTGCCGAGCCTGTGCGAAAGATCGCGCACCATGCGCGGGTAGCGGTCGAAAATATATTTAACCGGCACCATGCGGGTCTTGAGCACTTCCTCCTGCAACTCGGCGGTGAACTGGCTGATACCGTTCATAAGCATTGATAACTCGGATATACGCTCCTTTTCGGCAATCTGCGCAATCTGCACTTTTGCGATCACAAGTTCTCCCACGAGATTCATTAACTTATCCAGGTGCTCAACTTTTATACGGACGGTCTGCGCCTTGTGTTCCTGGACAGAACCTTTTATTTCCACCATTCCCGGTGTCTCTGGAACGGTCTCTGATTCATTTTTTTTTTGCCCGTCTTCGGGCGGAGGCTGCGGTGCCTCAGGCGCTGTGTCGGCCGCATCATCGGACGTTGCCGGCGGAGCCGCGGCAGGCGGCGTAGCGGAAACTGCCAGATGTGATTGCGCCAGGTCGGCGGCCTTCAGCCGCTCCACCAGCGACTGGACGCCAACGCCCTTGTCCTGGCCGGTGACTATTTCTTCAAGCAGCGCTTCCAGGGTATCGAAACAGTCAAACAAAATATCCAGCGTTTCGGTTTTAGCCTCGTACTTGCCCGAGCGCAGCTTATCGAGCACATTTTCCATAGTGTGGGTAAGCTCGGTTACCTTGTCGAACCCCATTGTCGCCGCCATGCCTTTAAGCGTATGAGCGGCGCGGAACACCTCGTTCAAAAGCCCCGCCCCTCCAGGATTTTTTTCAAGCTCCAGAAGGTTGGCGTTTAAAGCCGAGAGGTGTTCCCTGGCCTCCGAAACAAAAATTTCCTTGAATTGGCTTACGTCCATTTCATCGGACATACGTCATCTGTCCTTTCACCGGCGCAAAACAAAGCGCGCCGTTACCATGTAATATTCAACTTTATAAAGGGGCCTTGCGCATCGGATCCGGTTTCATGATTTATGCGCACGGTTATTATATTCAAAAGGCTTGCAAACATTTCTTTAACCCAGCCGCACGCCCTCTCCCTTGTAACCCTGGCTGCCAATTCCTTTTCGTATGCTTTATTGCGCAGGATAATGGCGCCCTGCCGACTGGCAACGTCAATTGCAAGCACATCTCCGCGCACGCCGTAAAAAACCGCGTCCAACATCCTGGGCATAAGGCCTACAAGATACTCAACACCGCTGGCGCGGGCAAACAACGACTGACGGTAAAGCTCAATAACCGTTCGCGCTTCGGCCTGCCCGATTTCTTCCAGCAGTCTCACGTTTGACGGTACACAAATTTCAATTATTTTCCGGAAAAAATCAAGGTAAAGTTTGCCGGAATAGAACATATTGACAGCAAAACCCGTTTTTATAAGCTGCTGCAGCTCCGGCGACAGGCTGTTTGTCAACGCATGGAATTTTTCATCGCCGCACGAATCTTTAAGGTATTTGGCGCAGGCACGGATAATTATTCCTTTAACCAGAAAATCTTCCTTGTTGACATCGCACGGTTTTTTGCCGGCCAGCATGTTGACGATGGTCTCGGTGATCTGAAAAGACGGCGCCACACAATCGGTCAGCCCTTCCGATAACACGGCTTCGGGCATGCCGTAAACCGGCGCCGTCGATTTGTCCTCGGCTATTATCTTCCCGCCGGCCTGTTTTATTATCCGGGCGCCCTCAACCCCGTACCGCCCCATGCCGGAAAGCACCACGCATATCACCTTGTCGGCGAATACCTTGCCGCAGGATGCAAGCGCAAGGTCTATATCCGGTTGCAGGCGCACCTCCGGCCTGGTTATCTGGACAACGCCGCCCTTCTTGGTGCGGGCAAGCTCTACCGTCGCATTACCGGGTGAGAATAAAATTCGCCTCTGTAATACCACGTCGCCATCGCGCGCGATGCGGATCGGAAAACAACATTTCTTGGAAAGATGCTCTATATATGAGACTAGAAATTCGTGCGGCATGTGCTGAACAACCAGTATGCCGCTTGGGAAATCCTCAGGTATCTTTGAAAGCACCTCGTCGAGGCCCACCGGCCCGCCCGCGGACGAAGCTATCACAAGAAGGGAGAACGCCTTCTGTCGTATGCCTTTAACCTGAGCAACCGGCGCGGAAGGGAGCAGCCGCGCCAGCAGCCGGGATTTATCAATTTTTGCCGCAGCTTTTATTTTTACTATAAGCTCCTGGCCGACCTTGTGCATATCCTGCGGATTTTGCGGCTTCTGGACAACGTCCGTAACTCCGAGCGAATATGCTTCTTCGACGATTTCGGACGAGGCATTGGCAATCGAAGAAACTATTATTACGGGTATGGGGTTTTGTTTCATTATCTCTTCCAATGCCCATATCCCGTCCGGTAGCGGCATGATTATGTCCATCGTCACAACGTCGGGCTTAAGCGCGCGTATTTTCTCAAGCGCCTCGCGCCCGTCACCCGCCGTATCTATGATTGAAATCTCCGGATCCCGGGTTACCAGTTGTGTAATAACCTTGCGCATGAAATTAGAATCGTCAACCACCAGGACTTTTATCATTTTGGATCCTTATTGATTAATAATTTTCTCAATGCTTGCCAGCAGCTCTTCGTTCTTCACGGGCTTGGTGACAAAACCTTTTGCGCCGAGCTTCATTGCTTCCTCGACTATTTTTTCCTGCCCCATTGCCGATACCATTATTATTTTTGCCGAGGGGTCAAGCTCCATGATTTTCTGAACCGCCTGTAACCCGGATTCGACGGGCATTATAATATCCATGGTAATTATGTCCGGTTTTAATTCCTTGTACTTGGCCACGGCCGAGGCGCCGTCTTCCGCCTCACCGACAACCTTATGCTTCTTGCCGCTGTCATTCTCTATGCCGTTTTTGAGTATCAGCCGCATAAATTTCGAGTCATCCACCACAAGCACATTAGCCATTAGCATCCTCCTCGGTTGTCAAAAAATATTATTTGTATTGCACGACTTCCGCTTACACGGGTTTCTTCTGGTCATCCGCGTCCTTACGCCGTTCAACGACGGGCGGGTAAACGCTTTGGCCTACAAGACGGCGATCCTTGCGGTAAATATGTTCGCGCGCATCAACCGGGTAAAAATAATCCTTGCCACGCCCCAGGAATATTATCTCGGACTTGCCCACGACAAACATACCATGCGGCGCCAGGGCATTGGAGAACATGTCCATTATGGTATCTTTGACCGGCGCGGCAAGGTATATCATAACGTTTCGGCAGAAAATAATATCCATCTGCGACGGGGCGCGGTCAATCAGGAAATTATGCCTTTTGAACGCAACCATGCGCTTGATTTCGTCCGCAATCTGGAATTTTTCCGTATGGTTTGTTATGGCCCCGGCCGGATCAACAGGCTGGGAAACCATGGTAAAATATTTTTTGAACCATCCCGGATAATTCTTTTCAAGGTTCTTCAGCGATTCGCGGTAGTACACGCCGTGCGCAGCTTTTTGCAGGGCATCATCGTCAATATCGGTTGCGATAATGCTCAAGGTAACATCGGCCGGCAATATCTCCTTGAGGATAATCGCTATTGTGTAGGGTTCTTCACCGCTGGAACAGGCCGCAGACCAAATGCGCAAACTTGCCGGCCTGTACTGTCTTCTTTCGGCGATTACCTGCGGAAAAAATGTGTCGCGCAGCGACTGCCATACCGTTATGTCCCGGAAAAACTCCGTAACATTTACACTGAAAGCATCGAACAGGGGGACATATTCCACGATATTATGTTCAATAACCTTAAGGTATGACGCCCAGTCATCCCTCTTGATGTTGAGGACCATCATGCGCGCATTCAAACGACGTTTGACGTAATCCTGCCCGTACTTGTCGAGATCAAAACCACGATCTAAAAAAATCTTTTTTTTCAATTTATCGTAAGTAAAATCATCCATAAAGTTTGTTTTTCATATACGTATAAAACGCATTGACTCCCCCTCACCCTTTTTTCAATGTGTTTATTTTATAACTTAAACCGCTCCACCTTCTGCATGATGGCGCGGGCATTTTCCGCAAGTTCTGAGGCCGCGGCCGATATCTCCTCGATTGCCGCAGTCTGCTGGGAAGACGTTGCACTGGCCTCTTCGGTGGATGCCGTGGTCTCTTCGATAGATGCCGCTATTTCTCCAACCTGTTTTGCTATCGTCTCAACCTGCGAGACGATTTCTGAAAATTTCTCGCTCGATTTCTCGGTTAACGCAGCGCCTTCCTCTATTTCCTTGCGGCCACTATTAACCGAACGGGCGGTCTCACGGGTTTCGGCGAGCACCTGGTTTACTATTTTTTCGATTTCATGCGCCGAATTGGCGGAGTTCTCGGCAAGTTTTCTAACTTCGTCGGCCACAACGGCAAAACCCCTGCCCGCCTCGCCGGCGCGCGCAGCCTCGATAGCGGCATTCAGCGACAACAAATTGGTCTGGTCTGCTATCTTGGTGATAACGCTTACTATTTCGCCTATTTGCGCGGAACGTTGCGAAAGCCCGTTCATGGCGTCGGCCGATACGGCCGACATCTCCCTTGTGGCGCGAATTTTTTCCACAAGTTTAATCAAAAGTTCGCTGCCGCCCCGGCTTGCCGCGTCGGCGTTGTGCGCCGATACGGACGCTACTTGCGAATTCTGGGCTATGGAAACTGTTGCGCCGGAAATTTGAGTAATCGTTGACGCAAGATGTGTTACGGCCTGCGACGACTGCTCCGAGACGCGAGCCAGCGTATCGGCAGACATCGTGCATTGGTGAACTATCGAGCGGACTTCGGTGATAAGATCCCTGAGCGAAGCTATCATCTTGTTTGTTACCCTGCTGAGCTGGTTTAGCAGGTCGTCACCGGCATTTTCGTTGGACACCACGGTTAAATTACCGCCGCCGACCTCCTGGATAACCGTGAAATAATCGGTAATTCCCATCGCAAGCGTCATGGTATTATTATGCAGCGCATCCAACTCTGCCGAAAGCCTGTGATTTTCATCCTCAAGCTGATGGATTCTAGCTTCCATCTCCCTGGCCTTGCTTTCCATAACCTTGATTTCCGTTTTCAGTTTAGCCTGAAAAAACATAATTGTCCCTGTTTAAAATTGGATTTGCGCGCGGAACCTTCCTCCGCCTTCATCCCTGCAAAACATCAGCGTCTTTTTGGAGCGTTCGCACCACATGGTTATGTCTTTCGAAAACGTCGTGCAATCAGCCGTCACTTCCAGAACGTCCCCGGGTTTTAACTCCGGAGTTTTTGCCGCGACCTTCAATATAGGCTGCGGGCATTTGAGACCAATCGTATCAAGCGCTACCATGACCATATCAATCCTCCTGCTGAAATGTTCCAATATCATGCAAACATCAATATACTATGATAATAATTTCTCTTCGTCAATTATCTGGCGCGCAATCGCCGGTATCCGCACGGCGACCTCAGGCGTTATCGCTTCTCCGAACTCGTAAGGATTGACAACTTCTATTGCATAAACGGCTATGTGTTCCGGCATCGGCCGGCCGCTTGAACGCGCAAGAGCGATGGCCTCGTCCATACCCATGCCATGCGAAGAACACAGCCGCAACGAACGAGCCGCGCCGCATTTATCAATAACCCGGCAACACTCGCCCGGCTGCGCGCCGCTTCCTACGATCGCATCAATAATGACAGCTTTTTCATAACCGCTTAAAATGTCAACAAGGCGCCAGCCCGCGCAGCTTGCTTCCATGCAATCAATACTTCCACCGTCAAGCAGCCTGCCTATCTCGCGCGCAACCATTATGCCGGCCGCGTCGTCGCAAAGAATAGTGTTGCCAAGCCCGAGAAGAAGCGTTTTGGCGCCAGCCATGCCAGTACTAGTCCCTGCGAAGAACTTCGGCGATTTCACCGTTTTTCTTCCTTATATTGATAAGCAGCGGCATTCTGCCCGGCAGGGCATGCGTGGCGCACGACATGCACGGGTCGTATGCCCGGAAGGCCATCTCCACCATGTTAAGAAGTCCGTCGGTAACAACGCCTTTTTTTATCAAACCCCTCGCCGCCTTTGCAATCGAAAGGTTCATGGCCGCGTGGTTAAAACCCGTCGCAACTATAAGGTTAACCTCGCTTACCATCCCGTTTGCGTCCGTCTTGTAATGATGTATCAGCGTGCCGCGCGGCGCCTCGACTATACCGACGCCTTCCGAAGGCGTAGCCGAAGGCAAAGCCCTGACATCCGGCGACGTGATTTCCGGGTCCCTGCTTAAATCGCGCATGCGCTCGGCGGCATAGAGAAGCTCGATTAAGCGCGCCCAGTGAAATGCCAGGGTATGATGCACGGGTTTCCCGCCGAGCGCTGAAAACATTTTTTCGTACTCCGCCTGCGCCAGCGGCGTTGCCATGCCGGCGGCGGCGTTTAAACGCGCGAGCGGCGCCGCGCGCAGCATCCCGGACGACGGCCCGTCAACAAAACCTTTCCACCCGGCTTTTTTCAGGTACGGGAATTTCAGGTACGTCCATGTTTCGACGTGCTCGTCAATATGCTCAAGGTAACCGGCGGCTTTAAACCGCGCGGTTTCCGCGCCTTCTGGCGAAACCACGCGCACGTCGCCGTCGTAAAAATTAACTTTATTATCCGCGTCCACCAGCCCCATGTAATGGGTCTGGATATAATAAAGATCCCTGGAAAGTATTATATCAAGGTAACTCTTGTTCTTCAGCACCACGTCTTCAAAAATCTTAAGCGATAATTTGCCGAACTCCACGCATGAAACGGCTTTTTCTTCGATCTGCGCGCGTTCCTCTTCGGTGATCGCTTTGGAGCAGCCGCCGGGCAGGGCGCACACGGGGTAGGTTGCTCTTCCGCCGATAAGCGTCTGAATATCCTGCGCAAACGCCCTGTGCTTTATTACTTCCCTGCCGATATCAAGCCCGACTTTCGCCACAACTCCGAGAATATTGCGCTCCGCGGCCGGCGCATCGGGGCCGACGACGAAATCCGGCGCGGCAAGCGCATAGAAGTGCGCTATGTGTGAATGAATCATGTGCGCGCAGTAAAAAAGTTCGCGCAATTTTTTTGCGGCCGGCGGCGGCGTAACCCCGTAAACCGCGTCCACCGCCTTTGCCGATGCCATATGATGGGCCTCCGGGCATACGCCGCAGATTTTCGGCGTAATTCGCGGCAGCTCCTCGACAGGCCGACCCTCGCAGAATTTTTCAAAACCTCTAAGCTCCGGTATCTGCAAATAAGCGTTGGCCACTTCGCCATTGTCGTCTAAAAATATCTCTATTTTCCCGTGGCCTTCAAGCCTTGTTATCGGATCAATTGTTATCTTTTTCATCATCCGCCCTGCTTTATGTTTCCTTTGAGCAACGATTTTGCCAGGCCAAACTGGTAGAAAATCCCGAGAGGATCCTTAATCCCGTCAATGATACGCGCGACCTCATCCTCATCGTTCGCGGCCACAAGCGATGCCACGGCGCCCAGCATTTTAGCGCCCTGGTCAACCACACCCGGCGGCGGGCCGTAACAGCCGCGGCAGGGCATATTGACTTCAATGCAACGCGCGCGGCAGCCGGCGCGCGTGGCTGGCCCCGAGCATATAATTCCCTGCTCAAGTAAACACTGCTTCGGATCGGCGATTATTTCATGCGGCCGGTAAAATTTCCGTATGCTGCGCTCATTTTTGCGTTCACGCGGGCATTCATCGCAAAGCGTCTTTTCCGAACCGATCACAGATCCGGGCGGCGGCAATTCTCCCTTTGCTATAGCCTGCACCGCGGCCAGCACCCATTCCGGCGTCGGCGGGCAGCCGGGCAGGTAATAATCAACGGGCACAACCTCGTCAAGCGGGCTCACCCGGTCAAAAAATTGGGGGATCTCAAGCTCTCCCTCCGGGACGTAACTTTTTTGTTGCGGTAACCGCCGCTCAGGATTTACGGTTGATTGTGAAGTTATATAGGCACGCGTGAAGATCTCGCCGCGGCTGAACTGGTTTGCAAGCGACGGCACGCCTCCCATGCAGGCACAGGCGCCGAACGACACCATTACCTTGGATTTTTTCCGTAAAAGCCGCGCTATGTGCTCGGCCTCGGAATTGCGTATGCCGCCGTTGAAGAAGCAGACATCAATGTTTCTATCCGCCATGGCTTCGATGTCTTTATATTTGCCGTCCGCCGCCACGGGCCAAAGCACGATGTCGGCGATAGCGGCAACATCCAATATTTTTTCGTTTATGTCCAGCACTGCAACGTCGCAGCCGCCGCATGACGCTCCCCAGTAAAAAGCGAATTTTAATTTATCTGTCATTGGCTTCACTTTTTAACGGCCCTAGTTTTCGCACCTGCCCAACCATTACGGATGTGATGTGCGCGAATTTTTCGCCTTCGCTGGCGGACACCCAATCCAGCTGGAAACGCTCCTTTTCAATGCCGAACTGTTGAAGCAGTTTCTCAAGCGCCCTTGCGCGGCGCAAGGCCTTGTAGTTGCCTTCCTTGTAATGGCAGTCGCCGGGATGGCAGCCGAGTATCATCACGCCATCGGCTCCTTCCGAAAAAGCCTTCATCACAAACTGCGGGTCCACGCGGCCGGAACACATTACACGGATAACCCTTATGTTTGCAGGCACGTCCCGGCGCTGGCCGCCCGCGGAATCGGCGCCCTCGTAACTGCACCAGTTGCACAAAAATGCGACGATTTTCGGCTCGAACCCGTTTGCGGACTCATTCATGACAGCAAGCCTTCTATCTCGGCAAATATCTGCTCCGCCGTATAATGTTTATTTTTTGCGGCGCCCGAAGGACACGCCGAGGCGCATACCCCGCAGCCCCTGCAAAGCACCTCGTTTACCACGGCCGTTTTTTTCTCACTGTCATAAGCTATGGCCTGGTACGGACATAAAGGCACGCATACCCGACAACCGCCGCATTGCTTTTCATCTATCGTTACCGTAGCCACTTCAAGCTCTATTTTTTCGCCCGGGACGAGGGAATGCAGCGCCATGCCGGCCGCGGCCTGAGCTTGCAGGACGGATTGCGCAATATCTTTAGGGCCGGCGGCGCAACCGGCCACGTACACGCCCCTGGTTGTGGTCGCGGCCGGTGAAATTTTATCGTGCTCAAGCGCGAAAAACCCGTCTTTATCCAGTGGAATGCCCAGCGTCGAGGCCAATTGCCCGGCATCGCGCCGCGGTATAATCGCAGGGGCGCGCACAACCATGCCGGCAGTTATGGTTTTGCCTCCGCAGTCAAGCGTATAAGCGTTGCCGCCGGCGGTAATCTTTACGTCATTCGGGTTATCCACGCGCACCGCTTCCGTAATGCCGCCGGAGCACCGGTTGAAAAACTCCTGGTAACCCCTGCCGGGCAGGCACCAGTCTGAAAAAACATGATGTGTTTTTATGCCTTCAACTTTCTTTCCCGCAAGGTGAGACAATTTTATCATATAAGCGCAGCAGACGCCGCTGCAATATTCTTTAAATTTTTTATCGCGGCTGCCTGCGCAGTGCAGGAACGCGATTGACTCAGGGACAGTGCCGTCAGTTTTTACTATCGCGCCGCCGGTAGGCCCGGTGGAACTTAACATCCGCTCGAAGGCGAACGCATCCAGCACTCCGGCGGCACCGTCGGCAGGCGCACCAAAAAGTTCATAACCCGTGGCCGCGACAATGGCGCCCGCCTCAATAGTAATGGCCTTGTCCTTCTGCCCGTAATCCACCGCGCCGAAAGGGCAGGCGTCCCTGCATTTTGTACATTCTTCACCCTTGGAACGCAGGCAATTTTCAGTGTCAATAACCGGCAGGTTGGGAAGCGCGCCCGCAAATGCCGAATATATTGCATGGCGCCCGGAAAGGCCGGCATTGAATGAATTTTTAACGGTTACCGGGCAGGCATCGTAACAGGCGCCGCAACCTATACATTTTTCGGCGTCAATAAATCTGGCCTTTTGTGTTACCTGCGCCTCGAAATTTCCAAAAAAACCTTTAACGTTATCAATGGAACTGTTGGTCAGCAGGACAATGTTCTCGTTGTGCAGAACCTCGTCCATGCGCGGCTCCAGCATACAGGGCGCGCACTCAAGGTTGGGGAAGACGTCTTCGAATGCCACCGCTTTCCCGCCGATCCACGGTTCGCGCTCCACAAGGTATACCGTGCGGTTTTTGCGGGCAAGCGTAAGCGCCGCGGCCATGCCGGCAACACCGGCGCCGGCTACCAGGAAATCTTTTTTACACTCCATGTCGGTGCGCTCCAGCGGCTTCTGCCGGCGCACGCGTTTTAGCGCCGCGGCAAGCTGGGACATGGCTTTTTTTGTAGCGAGGGTTTTATCTTTTGTGGTCCAGGCAACCTGCTCGCGGATATTGGCCATTTGCATGAGGTACGGGTTTAACCCTGCGGCGGCAAGCGTTTTACGGAATGTCTCTTCGTGCTGGCGGGGCGAACACGCGGCGATCACGACGCGGGAAAGGTTTTTCTCGCGCACAGCGCGTTTCATCTCCTCGCGGCCCTCTTCCGAACACCAGATGCGGTGAATCTTTACTTCCACCACTTCAGCGTCCCTTGCGCCGGCCGCGGCAAGTTCTTTTGTATCCACAACTTCGGAGATATTGGTGCCGCAATCGCAAACAAAGACACCGATTCTTTCAACCATTCTTTTCTCCGGAAATCCCCCCGGCCTGTTACATTTTAAACCGTTCTATGGCCTTCTGCATTATCTTTACGGTGTCGGAAAGCTGGGCCGCCGACGCGGAAATCTCTTCGATAGCAGCAGTCTGCTCCTCGCTTGACGCGCTTGATTCTTCGGCCGATGCCGCCGTCTCCTCGGCGCTGGCCGCGATCTCTTCTATCTGGTGCGCGATATTCTCTATCTGGCCGACAATCTCGGCAAAACGCATACTCGCCTCTTCGGTGAGAACGGCGCCTTCCTCGATCTCCTTCTGGCCGCCTCGCACGGAAACCGCCGCTGTCTTGGTCTCCGCCTGGACTTCATTGATTATCTTGGCAATCTCCTGCGCCGAGCTTGCCGAGTTTTCGGCAAGTTTTCGCACTTCATCGGCCACGACCGCGAAACCGCGCCCGGCCTCGCCCGCGCGCGCCGCCTCGATTGCTGCGTTAAGCGACAACAAATTCGTCTGGTCGGCGATCTTTGTTATAACGCTGACAATCTCTCCTATCTGGGCTGAACGCATGGAAAGCCCGTCCATTGCCGCCGCGGACGTCTCGGAACTCGTCTTTACCATTTTTATCTTTTCCACCAGCCGCTCCATAAGTTCGCGCCCTTTGCGGCTTGCGGCGTCGGCATTATGCGAAGCCGTGGAAGCTGTCTGCGAATTCTGCGCCACTGACGACGTCGCTGACGACATTTGCGTAATCGTTGAAGACAACTGCGCGATGGTGGATGTTGACTGCTGGGATACCTGCGCCAGCGTGGCCGAGGAATTGGCCACCTGCGTCGTTTGAGCTTTCACCTCGTTTATAAGCTGTTTCAAATCTCCCGTCATCCTGGAAAATGCATTGGATAATACCGCATTGTCGGACTTGGCCGCTATTTTTACCGCCAGGTCACCGTCAGCGATCTTCGCCGCTATGGCGGCCATTTCCTTGAGGTTTGTCGTCATTTGCCAGAACGCACCCCCAAGCTCGCCAGGTATCTTAACATTTAACACAGCGTGGTTTAAATTGTCCTCGGCTATAAATCGTGCCTGCACGGTCAGCTTACGCAGTTGCGCCTGCATACGCCCGAAAGCCGCCGCAAGCTCGCCTTTTTTTGTTTCCACCGCCACGGCCGTCTCCATATCCATGCCTGCGCGAAGTTTTCTTTCCACCTCGTCGGACCCTATTTCGCCGGCGGCTATCCGTTCAGCCTGGACCACCAGCTCCTTCAACTCGCGGGTTACTTTGCCACAGATCACCGAAAGTTGCTTTATCTCGCTATCGCTCTGTTCCGCGCCGTCTTCGATCTCGTAATCGTGCGACAGGTCGCCGTCTGCTATACGGCCGGCCACTATCATCATTTCCTTAAGGGGGGCCGAGATCGAACTTGTCAGCACCATGGCAATTATAAACACAAGAATCATCGTCGCTAACACAAGGCTCACGGCAAGGATACGGTTTAATCTGAAATTATCATTCATGTCCGCCAGAGATGTATCGTATTTTTTTTGCACTTCCGCCAGCACCGAGGCATAAACACCTGCGAGATTGTAAAGGCTGTAATTAAATATTTCCCATGTTTTTTCCTCGGCTTCCCTGTAGTTGCCGGACTCGGCGAGGTCCACGACTTCTTTTGCTTTCTGGTGCATCAATTTATGCGGTTCCTCGATAGAATGTATAAGTTTTATTATATCTTCGGGAAGATCTTTTTTTGCCCCGTAGTACCATTTGCCGAAATCGCATTGTGTGGGGTCTGTAGTCCTTGTGAAACGCCGTTTCTCCTTGACTGATTTGCCGAGATCAACGGTATATTGGTAATGTTGGATTTCCATAAACAGGAACATCCTGTTTATATCAGCATATTTATTGGCTTCTTCTTCATGTTTTTGTATGGAATTGGTTGCCGTTATCCAGAAAATACCGAGAAAAAGCGTAACGCAGAAAATAATCAGGAAACCACCGGTTAAGCGCCTGCCAATTGACATACTGTCAACTATTTTCATCCATCCTCCCAAAATTTTTACCGGCTTTTTCAGCCGTTGCTTTCCGTTTCAGCCGTAGTTTCGCGTTCTATGCGGCGCAACGAGTTTTTCTCAAGGTCGTTTAGCACCTTCTCCATGTTTAGAAGAATTATTATGCGTTTATCCAGCTTGCCCACGCCGCTCAGGTACTCGGAATTTATGTGTGAGATTACGGATGGCACGGGATCAATGGCTTCCGCCGAAAGACGGATGACTTCGGAAACCGAGTCGGCTACAAGCCCAACGGGTTGGCCGCCTATGGTGGTTATAACTATGCGCGCCTCTTCGTCTTTTTGCTTCTGTGTAAGCTTGAAACGCTTGCGCAGGTCAATGATTGGAATAATTTTACCTCGAAGATTTATTACGCCTTCTATGAACTCCGGCATGTTGGGAATACGCGTAATCTCCGGAATCTTGATGATTTCCTGCACTTGTGTAATAGGGATGCCGTATTCTTCGCGGGACAATTCCGCAACAACCAACTGCACTATTTCCGCTGACTTTTTCTCGTCTGTCACGTAAGCCTCCTTCTCATCAAATAAATTATAAAATAAAAAAGCTTATGCCGCTAACAGCATAAGCTTTTGCACTTAGGCGCCCCCCGCTGAAAACATGTGTCTTAGTATTGGTTTTTTCCAAATCATACACGGTTTCAAAACGGATTATCTTTACAGTTCGTGAATTGCTTTTTTTATGAAAATGTAAGTTCGATATGTAAATAAACTATAGGATATTGTCTGTTTTTTGTCAAGGCATTTCTTTCTTATTTTTTCATGCAGAATTTGCTTTTTTCAGCGACGCGCGGCCGGTGATTTTTCTGTCCTGTTTTTTGCAGCGGATCAATAATGCGGGCAAGGTTATCGGCCATTGTCTTAATATCGCGTATGGCTTCGCGGAAAAAAACCGTGTCGTCCGTTGAATCCGCCATCTGGGCATAACCGCCTATAACTTGTAAAAAGTTATAATATTCATGAACGAAGTCGTTGTCTTTCTTGCTATTTTTCCTGTTCGCCATGCCTGTAATTATACAACATTGTTTGACGTTGTGGTATGATTTTGGTACAATTTCCGGCAATATCATGGTACAGAACCTGCTTAGAAAACATATTGATGCGGCGCTTGCTTCCTGGACGGCAGGCAAGCAAATCGCCGCGCCGCCGGCTTACCAGCTTACCGAACCTCCAAAAGGTATCGGCGGCGATTTTGCCTGCAACGCCGCGCTGCTGCTTGCCAGGCAATTAAAATTGAATCCGCGCGACGTCGCAGAGGAATTATCCGGGCTTATCGCAAGCCGGTTAAGCGAATACGTCGAAAGCGTTTCTATCGCCGGGGCGGGCTTTATAAACATGCGGCTGTCGTTTAAGTTTATTTTGAGCCGGCTCGAAGATATACTTGCGAGGGAAGATGATTTCGGCCGCGGCGATACCGGCGCCGGACGCAAGGTTTTGATAGAATTCGTATCCGCGAATCCGACGGGGCCGCTTCACATAGGCCACGGCCGCGGCGCAGCTATCGGCGACTCGCTGGCGCGCATATTTTCTTTCGCGGGCTTTTCCGTAACGCGCGAGTATTACCTTAACGACACCGGCAACCAGATAGGCATGCTTGCAAAATCCGTTTCGGCGCGCTACGGCCAACTGCGGGGCGAGAACGTGGAGTTTCCCGAGGACGGCTACAAGGGCGCATACATCTCCGCCATAGCCGCGGCCGCGCGCGCGCAGGAAGAAAAGGCGGGCGCGCTGCCGGAACTGGGCGCATTTGCCGTGGAACAAATATTGAGCGGCATCAAAAAAGATCTTGCGGCCTTCGGCGTCAGTTTTGACAACTGGTTCTCGGAAACGGGAATCGCCGTTAAAAAATCCGGTGCGCCGCCGCAAACGTTCGTCGAAACAATGTGCGGCCGGCTGCTTGAACAGGGGTTTGCCTACGAGAAAGACGGCGCATTATGGTTTGCATCCTCGCGCTACGGCGACGATAAAGACCGCGTTTTAAAAAGAAGCGACGGCCGTTACACGTATCTTGCGTCGGACATAGCCTATCATAAGAACAAGCTTGAGCGCGGCTTTGAATTGCTTATCAACCTCTGGGGAGCAGACCACCATGGCTACGTGCCTCGCATGAAAGCCGCCATCCAGGCGCTTGGCGCGCCGCCTGAAACTTTAAATATTATCCTCTACCAGCTCGTGTCTCTTTCGCGCGCGGGCAAACCGGTTTCAATGTCCACCCGTTCCGGCGAATTCGTCACATTGGAAGAAGTCCTCTCGGAGGTCGGCCGGGACGCCTGCCGGTTCTTCTTCATGCTGCGCGCGCCGGACTCGCCTCTGGAATTCGACCTTGAGCTTGCAAAAAAGCAATCCAGCGACAACCCTGTTTTCTACGTGCAGTATGTGCATGCCCGCAGCCACTCCATATTCCGCGAGGCCGAAAGCAAAGGGCTGAAACTATCCGGCGAGCGGCAGTTTTCGCTTCTTACTACGGCCGAGGAACGCGCGCTTCTAAAGCGGTTAATTTTATTTGCGGATACTATTGATCTCTGCCTTAAAACATCCAGCCCCCACCACATGACAGCATATCTAATGGAACTTGCCGATACTTATCACCGTTTTTACGAAAAATGCAGGGTGCTTACCGACGACCCGCAATTAAGCGCCGCGCGGCTCGGCCTTGTGCGCGCAGTAACCATAGTCATAAAAAACGGACTTTCCCTTCTAGGCGTTTCCGCCCCCGAAAAGATGTAACCCCACTTCCCCCGCTCCGCCAGTATGTTTTGCAATATAAAATGCCAAAAATTCTTCTTTCCGTCATTCCGGCGAACAGACTGTGTCGTAATTACGTTTTATAGTCAAAAGCCCCGTTCTCGTCACTCCGGCGAAAGCCGGAGTCCAGATCTTCCGTCGAGACTGGATACCGGATTAATGCATTCCGGTATGACGGACGGAGCAAAAGACAATTACGAAACAGTCTGTAAGGCGCTCCGGCATGACGGGCATGGCTGAAAGGCAATTATGACACAGCCTGTTGATCGGGCAGTCCAGTGTCGTCGGTAGAATTTTCCGGATACTCAGGTCAAACCAGAGTATGAGAGAGGATTGACAAAGGATGGTTTATAAATATCATGAAAAAAAATAAAAAAGCTGTGATGTTGCGGCGCGGGGCCGTAACACAACAGCTATTTTTATTTGGTTAATTTTGCTCGAGGTTCAAGCCCTCCTGTG
>MGVF01000133.1 GCA_001800355.1 Elusimicrobia bacterium RIFOXYA2_FULL_50_26 | reverse complement strand
AGGCGAACGGTAATTGCACCGGCATTCCACAACCGGCATGTACAGGCCATCCTGCTCCATCCGGAGGTAACTCATCCCGCAACAACGCAACAACTCGGTGCGTCCCCGTTCAAAGTAAACAAGGTAATTCGCGTAGTATACCATTCCCATCTGGTCGGTATCTGCATAAGGAACGCGAATCTGAAGCTCATTTACCATACAATTTTTTCATGTCTTCAAGGCTCATTGACTTGTAGTCGTCGGAGTGGCCGGCGGTGCCGAAATCCTTCATTTTGCCGGCGATGATTTCGCTTAATGCCTCGCGCGCAGGCCCGAGGTAATCGCGCGGATCGAATTTCTCAGGCTTGGTTGCGAATACTTCGCGAATTGCGGCTGTTACGGCAAGGCGGCCGTCGGTGTCAACGTTTATCTTGGTTACGCCAAGTTTTATCGCCTCTTGCAGGCTTGCCATCGGCACGCCCGTGGCTCCCGGCAGCGCACCGCCATACTTATTAACTTTATCTATCAATTCAATCGGCACGGACGAAGCGCCGTGAAGCACAATGGGAATGTCAACAAGCGCGCGCACTTTTTTCAGCACGTCAATAGCCAGGTTCGCTGCGCCTTTGAACTTGTAAGCTCCATGCGACGTTCCTATCGCTATTGCCAGGGCATCCAGGCCGGTTTCGTCTACAAACTTCTTAGCCTGGTCGGGATCGGTAAGATGTATTGAGCCGGAACCCACGCCGTCTTCAATGCCGCCGAGCCGGCCGATCTCGCCTTCGACGGTAACGCCGTACTTGTGCGAGTATTCGACGACGGAACGTGTAACGCGCGCGTTGTAATCGTAATCGGAAGCGGTTTTACCGTCTTCCATCAGGGAACCGTCAATCATGACTGACGTAAAACCGAGGTCAATCGCCTTTTTTACCGTTTCAAGCGAGTTGCCGTGGTCAAGGTGCATTGCAAGCGGAATATTCGGATTCTCTTCCGCCGCAGCAATCATAAGATGTTTTAAATAAGTAAAATTACTGTATTTTAGAGCGCCGCGGCTGGCCTGGATAATAACGGGCGATTTCGTCTTCTGCGCTGCCGCCATTATGGCCTGGATCTGTTCCATGTTGTTTACGTTGTAGGCGCCTACGCCGTATCCTTTTTTTCTTGCTTCATCAAGAATCTGCTTCATCGGTGTCAGTGACATGCGTGATCTCCTTTATGTTAATTTTTTACTTTTGGGGGGATGTTTTGCTCTTTCGCTTTTTGTGCTCGTCTTTGACGGCGGCCGTCTCGTGAAAAACACCTATGTTGCGATATTTTGAGTAACGGTCGTCGCGCAGTTTGTTCTCCGACATTTTTGACAGTTCCGCCAGATGTCTCAATAAAATAGACTTCATGCTGCCGGCAGTTGCCGCCGGATCGTTATGGGCGCCGCCAAGCGGCTCCGGTATAATTTCGTCTACAACGCCCGCCTTATGCAGGTCGCTTGCGGTAATTTTGAGAGCCTCGGCCGCTTCTTTAGCCTTTGATGCATCCCTGAAAAGAATGGCTGCGCAACCCTCGGGCGAAATAACGGAATAATACGAGTTCTCAAGCATCAACAGGCGGTTGGCAATACCTATGCCAAGGGCGCCGCCCGAACCGCCCTCGCCGATAACTATGCTTACCACGGGCACTTTAAGATCGGACATATCGCGCAGGTTGCGCGCTATCGCTTCTGCCTGGCCGCGTTCTTCGGCGGCGATGCCGGGGTAGGCGCCCTGCGTATCTATAAATGTTACTATCGGCCGTTTGAATTTTTCCGCAAGTTTCATAATGCGCATAGCTTTGCGGTAACCCTCGGGGTGCGCCGAGGCGAAATTACGTTCAAGATTCTCCTGGATGTTTCGCCCCTTCTGCTGGCCGAGAACAGCCACTGGATTACCGTCTAAAACAGCGAAGCCGCAAACCATGGCCTTATCGTCGCCGAACGCACGGTCGCCATGAAGCTCGATGAAATCATTGAATATGGCTTTAACGTAATCCAGCGTATAAGGCCGGCGGGGATGGCGCGCAAGCTGTATGCGCTGCCATGGCTTTAACGAGCCGTATATTTCGTTCTTCAAGTCCTGGCATTTCTGCTCAAGCACCCTGAGTTCGGCCGAGAAATCCATCTTGCCATCCTGAGCCGATGCCTGAAGCGAGGCAATACGCTCCTCAAGTTCAATGATGGGTTTTTCAAATTCCAGGGCAACGCTTTTATCTATCATAATATTAACCTTTCAACATTGGCAATTTATATTACCCCCCCTCACCTTAATCCTCTCCCCGACGGGGAGAGGAGAGAAAACATACGGTCAACTCAAACGGTTAAAACCGGCCGAGGTAATTTACCATTATAATGCGTTCGGCGCTGCGGCCGGCGGCGCCGATGTCGCGGCCGCACAACTCGATGCCGAGATCTTCCGTTACGAAGAAGCGCAAGCCCAGGTTAAGGCGGTTTTCCGGCATAACATTTATATTATCGTATTCCGCAAGTATGGTCAGCGTGTCTTCAATAGTAAATGAACAATTGGCGAAACCGCATACGGTATTGTTTTTGAAATCAGCTATGTTGCCGCCGACATTTAATATAAATCCAGGCATGAAAACTTCGCGCCCCAGGACGATGAAAATGCCTTTTTCCTTCTGACTGAATTCATTGTTATCCCTGTCATATAAATACCCCTGGCCGTCATAGCCTATGGCCAGCGAGGGCAGCGATTGCGTCCCGGTAAACGGCCGCAATTTTATGTACAATGCGGGAGGGCTTACGGCGGCATCCATGTTTCCTATAACCCTGCTGACTTCCCAGCCGAAGCCGAGATTAACCATTTTGAAAACGCCAAAATTAAGGCGGGTGAGGATTCCACCCTCTGAAAAGAGGCGAAAGTTGAGGTTGTAACTGCCGTAATCCAGCATCCCCGTGGTGGGAGAGTCTATAACATACGTCGGTTCCGCCGCCAGCGGCAGTGCGCAAATTATTACAAACAACAACGCTGTAAGCCCTCTATTTCTCATCACAAGTACCTTTTTATTCAGTTATTTTTTTGTGCCGGACGGCTTCAATTTCGGCGCTGAAGGCTTTTGCGCCGGAATCGGCTGGCTGGCTTTTATTCTTGAAAGTGAATTTTCCGCGGCCAGGCGTACGCCTGAATCCGCATCGTTTTGCGCTTTTTCAAGCGCAACGACGGCTTCCCGGGTTGCCAGGTCGCCAAGTATATCCGCCGCCTGTATGCGCACCATCGGATCGCCGGAAGTGATAGCCTTTAATGCCACGGCAGCGCCCTCGCGCGAGCCGGTTTTAAGCAATGCGCCGGATGCCGCAACAGCCACTTTTATATTCTCATCTTTCAGCAGTTCCCTGAAACGGGCTTCGCTGGCTTTATCGTTAAAAGAACCGCAAAGCCTTACGGCTTCCGCCCTGATGCCGGGATCGGCGTCGTTCATCGCTTCGCGGATAACCGGCAGCGTAGAGGTATCGCCTATGCGTCCAAGCGCGTTAAGGGATGCGCGCCGCATTGACGGGCTGGCATCCTTAAGCCCTTCAAGCAAGCCGGGTATAGCCTGCGGGTCTCTCATCGCGCCAAGCGCGTTTGCAGCGGCAAAACGGACGCCGTCATATTTATCATTAAGCGCTGACACAAGCGATGGCACGGTAGAACGGTCTCCTATATATAGCAACGCCACCGCCGCGCTCTGGCGCACGCTTTCCTGGACATCGGAGACAAGCATTGCGGATATTTCCCTGGATGCGACAATCGCCCGCAAAAATCCCAGCGCATCTATGGCTGCTATGCGAACGAACGGGTTTTGATCTTTTAATGCCTGGCGCAATGGTTCGATTGCGGCCGGGTTGCGCAACTGGCCGAGAGCCTCCGCCGCCTGCCTGCGAATCGAGGGATCGCTGTTCTTGAGCTTGGAAATGTTATCGGCTAACGGATCAACCGCAACGGCATCCGTCGCCTGAACCTGATCCTGAGCTGCCGCCACACCGACAAATGCGTACGCTGCGACAAACAGTGCCAGCACTATTTTCAACATAGTTCTGCCTCCAATTGGTTAAGATTGTTACATTCTACCTTTTTTTGTTTTTGATTGTCAAAAAATCAGGCGACCTCGAGTTGTACTGAGTCTTGTCCGAGGAGTTTTTCTATTTCATTGAGGAATTTCTGGTTTGAGGCTACGCCGTAACCGGTTTCAATGGAGTATTCGGCGTGCTGCGGGGTTGAGACGTCCAGCACTACGGGCGAGGTGCCGGGGTGCGCATTGATTACTTTTTTGATTTTACCAAGAAGCTCCTGCTCAAGCCCGGCTGAATTTATCTTGAGGCGAACCTTGCTGATAAAAGCGGGCAGGAACCGCCGCGCCTCTTCTATTGACATGATGTTTTCTGCAAGCAGCTCGGTTTCGATATCTCGCGCCGAGAGCCTCCCTTTTACAACAACGAAACTGTTTGGAACAATGTATTTTGCAAGCCCCCCGGAATAATTTTTCGGGAATACCACAACTTCAATCTCGCCAAAAAGGTCTTCCATTTTAAAGCGGGCGTACTGTTCCTTCTTTTCCCTGGTAACAAGCCGCTTGACGTTCACAATCATGCCGGCAAGCCGCACCAGCGGGGCATTGCGCGTATCGGTGGACCCGGGTGGCAACTTATCTAACCTGTGCTGCGAATAAACAAGTAAATCGTGCCTGTGTTGCGCCAGCGGATGGCCGGAAAGATAGAAGCCAAGTACCTCTTTTTCATGGCTAAGCGCGGTATGTTCCGACCATGGCTCAACCCGTAGTGCATTATTGTAATCGCTCGCCATTTCCGAAGCCGCGAACAACAGCCCCTGGCCGGCGTCAATATCCTGCCTGTTGCGGCCGGCGCGCTCGATTGACGTGTCAAGCCTCGCTATCAACTCGGCGCGCAGCAAAGTATACGTCCCGCCGAAGACGTCGAATGCGCCGGCTTTTATAAGCGATTCTAGTACTTTGCGGTTGGATGAGCGCGGGTCAATGCGTTCCATGAAATCATCCCACGACGCGAAATGCCCGCCCGCGGCGCGAACGTTTACTATTGACTCGACCGCGGCCTCACCCACATTTTTTACGGCCATCAGGCCGAAACGGATTTTGCGGCCGCCGGATTCTTCGATCGAAAACCTGCTTAGCGAATGTTGTATTGACGGAGGCAACACTACCATCCCCTGTTCCTCGGCCTCCTGCAGGTAGTTAACCATTTTGCTTTCTTCGTTTTCCTTGCCTATTACGGAATGCCCGATCTCGGAATTAAGCAGCGCAACAAGGTATTCCAGCGGGTAATTGGCCTTGAGGTACGCCGTCTGGTAGGCAAGCATACCGTAAGCCGCGGCGTGAGATTTATTAAAGCCGTAGCCGCCGAACTGGACGATCTGGTCGAAGAGCTTGCCGGCGATGCGCTTGTCCACCCCTTTTTTCCTGGCCCCCTCCATAAAATTTTCACGCTGCTTTTCGATCTCCTCAGGGATTTTCTTTCCCATGGCGCGGCGGAGCGTATCGGCCTGGCCGGCGGGAAAACCCGCAAGATCGGTGGCTATGCGCATCACCTGCTCCTGGTAGACGATAACTCCGCAGGTATCTTTAAGGATCGGCTCAAGAATCGGATGCTCGTACTTAACCTTGATTTTACCGTGCTTGCGTCCGACGAAATCGTCAATCATCCCGGAACCCATGGGGCCGGGGCGGTATAAAGAAATAAGCGCGATAATATCCTCGATTGTGGTCGGCTGGAGCTTGCGCAGCAGATCCCTCATGCCGCGCGATTCAAGCTGGAACACTCCTTGAGTGCGCGCGTCGCGGAACAGTTTAAAGGTTACGGCATCGTCAATCGCTATTTTATCCAGCGCGAAATCCGGGTTTGCATTTTTGCGGACAAGCTCGACCGTATCGTTAATGACGGTAAGCGTGCGAAGGCCAAGGAAATCCACTTTCAGCAGCCCGAGTTTAGGCAGCATGTTACCGTCATATTGCGTAGTAATGACGTCGCGCGCGCCCTTGGCAAGCGGCGAGAACTTCGTAATCTCTTCCTTGGCGATAACCATGCCCGCGGCATGCACACCCGTGTGGCGCTTTAGCCCCTCCAGTTTCCGCGAGGTTTTAAGCAATTTTCCCACGCGTTCATCGGATGCGGCAAGCGATTTAAGCTCCGGCACCGAATCAAGCGCGCCGGCTATGCTTGAGCCGAAAGGAATCATCTTTGCAATGCGGTCGGACTCGCCCGGCGTAAAACCAAGGACGCGCGCAACATCCCTGGTAACCAGGCGCGCCTGCATGGTGCCGTAAGTGATTATCTGGGCGCAATTATTGTGGCCGTACTTGTTGCGAACGTATTCGATAACGCGGTCGCGGCCGGTATCTGCGAAGTCAATGTCAAGGTCCGGCATGGTGCGGCGTTCCGGATTTAAAAACCGCTCGAACAGCAGGCCGTAATGCAGCGGGCAAATATCGGTTATACCGAGCGTGTAGGCGACTATGGAACCAGCGCCGGAGCCGCGCCCGGGGCCGACGGGAATACCGTTTGACTTGGCGTAATGTATAAAATCCCATACGATAAGAAAATATGCGGCAAATCCCATCTTGTTTATTATTGCAAGTTCATGTTTCAGGCGCTGCTCGTGAACATCGCCGGCAGCGTCGTAGCGGCGTTTCAATCCCTGGCGACAAAGTTTTTCAAGGTATGATTCCGCAGTCTCGCCTTCGGGGGACGGGTAGTGCGGTAAAAGAAGCTGATCAAAACTTAATGAAAGATTCACCTTTTCGGCGATAGCCAGGGTGTTTTTGGTCGCCACGGGTATATAGGAAAAAAGGGAGATCATCTCCTCGGGAGAACGGTAGTAAAACTGGTCTGAAGAAAACTTAAGGCGCCCCGGATCGTCGAGGGTCTTGCCGGTGCCGATGCATAGCAGCACGTCGTGATCGAAGGCATCCTCTTTGCGTAGAAAATGGCAGTCATTGGTTGCAACCGGCGGGATGTCCAGCTTCTTTGAAAGTTCCATCAGGTACGGAATTATTTTTTTCTGTTCCTCGAGGCCGTTGTCCATTATCTCAAGGTAAAAATCGTCCTTGCCGAAGATTGACCGGTAATCGGCCGCAAATTTTTCAGCTTTCTTGAAATCTTCTTTTAGAAGCGAGTTCGCCACCTGTCCCTGCAGGCAGCCGGATAACGCGATAATGCCCTCGTGATATTTTTCAAGAAGCTCGCGGTCAACGCGCGGCTTATAATAAAAACCTTCCAGGAAACCGGCGCTTACCATGGCCATCAGGTTCTGGTATCCCTGGAAATCCTTTGCCAGGAGCGTCATGTGATAGTAAACATCCGCACCCTTCTCGTAAGTTTTATTGAAACGGGAACCGGGCGCCACGTAAACTTCGCAACCGATGATCGGTTTAATGCCGGCATCCTTGCAGCCCAGGTAGAACTCCATGGCGCCATACATGTTGCCGTGGTCCGTTATGGCAAGAGCCGGCATCTTGAACTGGTGCGCAACGGTGGTTAACAAGTCCGCCGGCTTGCCGCGATCGTCTAAAATGCGGCATGCGCCGTCGAGCAGCGAGTATTCGGTATGATTATGTAAATGCACGAATTGGGCGTGGGTCATTGAGCTATGATATTGGATTTATAATATTTTGTCAAGGCAACAGGGTAGTATCGGTCTTTTTCTTCCACAGGAAATAAATGGCGGGATAAACCAGCAGTTCCATAAGGAAGGACGTGAAGATGCCGCCTACCATGGGCGCGGCAATCCTTTTCATTACATCTGCGCCAATTTCTCCGCTTTGAGCCCACATGATAGGCAGAAGGCCGACGAAGAGCACGGCGGCCGTCATCATCTTCGGCCGTATCCTTTTTACCGCTCCGTGATGTATCGCCGCCTTGAGATCGTCTACGGTATTCAACAATCCCCGCTTTTTCCTGTCATCATGCGAGAGATCAAGATATAAAAGCATGAAGATACCGGTTTCGGCATCTACACCGAGCAGAGCTATAATTCCCGACCATACGCCTATGGACATATTGTATCCAAGAATGTAGAGTATCCATACGACGCCAACCAGCGAGAACGGTACCGCAAGCAGTATAATCATGGTTTTTATGTACGACCGCGTGCTAATGTACAAAAGGACAAAGATAATGAAGAGAGTCAACGGGATCACGACGGTCATTCGTTGCTTTACCCGCTCCATGAACTCGTACTGGCCGCTGAAAGAAATCGAATAGCCGGGTGGAAGCGTTACCATCTTCTTTATCATCGCTTTGGCATCGTTTACATAGCTTCCGATATCGCGGTCGGCGACATCAACGTAAACGTATCCCGTCAGCCTTCCGTTTTCATCCCTTATCATGCCCGGGCCTGTTTCCACTTTAATATCTGCAATCTGAGAAAGAGGGATTTGAGCGCCTCCGGGAGTAGGGATGTACGTCCTTTTTATTTTTCCTATGTCGTTTCGAAGCTCACGCGGATAACGTACGTTTACGGGGAAGCGTTCTCTCCCTTCGACGGTTTGAGTAACATTTTCACCGCCTATCGCCGCCATTATATTCATCTGAACTTCTTCAACCGATAAACCGTAACGCGCGATCGCGCCGCGGTTTAAGTCGAAGTTCACGAAATACCCGCCCGCTGTCCTTTCCGCAAATACACTTCGTGTCCCTTTTACCATCGTGATGTGATTCTCAATTTCCTTTCCTATCTCTTCAATTATTTTAAGGTCGTCGCCGTATATTTTGATGCCCACCGGGGTTCTTACGCCGGTTGTAAGCATGTCGGTTCTACCTTTAATAGGCATCGTCCATGCGTTCACCTGCCCGGGCAGTTTCAGTTTGCCGTCCATTTCAGAAGTAAGCTCTTCCCATGATATGCGGTCAGTCCATATGATGCGGAACGGCCATTCCATAAAATCAGGCAGGAAGCTGTACCATCTGTCTTTATGCCGCCATTCGTTCTGCGGTTTAAGAAGAACTGTGGTCTCCATCATTGAAAAAGGCGCCGGGTCGGTGGATGTTTCCGCTCTTCCGGATTTCCCGAACACGCTTACGACCTCAGGGAACGATTTCAGTATCCGGTCATGAATTTTGAGTAAATCATTCGCCTGCTGCACCGAAATACCGGGCAGCGTCGTAGGCATGTAAAGGATTGACCCTTCGTTTAAGGGAGGCATGAACTCTTTGCCTATCTGAAAAAAGAACGGCATGGTTGCCAAAAACACAAATAGCGCCGAAGAAATAACCCAGTACGGTTTACTCAGGACGAAATCTACTACCGGCCCGTATATCTTAAACAGGAATTTTGAAACCGGGTGTTTTTCTTCAGAGTGTATTTTACCGACTAAAACAGTATTTACCATCGAGGCAAGCCATTTTGGCTTAAAATCATAATTGTGAAGGCGGGTAAAAAGCATCCGGATCGCCGGATCAAGCGTGATGGCGAGGAAAGCGGCGAAAAACATGGCGAAATTCTTCGTAAAAGCGAGGGGCTTGAAGAGCCGGCCCTCAATTCCTTCAAGCGAAAAAATAGGTATGAATGCAACCGCAATGACTATCAGGGAGAAAAACGATGGCCGCGCAACCTCTTTTATAGCATTGAGAAGAACTTCATGATAATCGCCTTTTTTCCCTTCATCCTGCCACCTTGCCAGTTCCTTGTGAGCGTTTTCAACCACTACAATGGCAGCATCTACCATTGCGCCGATCGCTATAGCTATGCCGCCCAGCGACATGACGTTTGATGTCAGCTTCATATAATGCATGGGAATAAATGCCATAAGCGCTGCAATGGGAAGTGTAATAATCGGAATAATGGCAGACGGCACATGAAGAAGGAATATCAGTATCACCAGAGATACCACGAGCATCTCTTCGATCAGCTTATGTTTAAGCGTATCAACCGCTCTTATTATCAGTTCGGAACGATCGTAAGTCGGGACGATCTTCACGCCATCCGGCAACTGTATCTGCTTTAGCTTTTCCTTTACTCTTTCTATGGTGTTTAGCGCGTTTTCCTTGTAGCGCATCACAACTATACCGCCAACCGTTTCGCCTTTTCCGTCAAGCTCAGCCACGCCGCGCCTGATCTCAGGCCCAAATTCCACTTTTGCGATATTCCTGATCTTTACCGGCACGCCGTTCGCATCAACTTTCAGCACGGCTTCCGCTATATCTTCTTTCGACTTGATATACCCCCGCACGGTAACCATGTATTCGGCTCCGGAAAACTCGAGAAGACGTGCTCCGGTTTCCTGGTTTGCCTTTTTGACCGCCATAACAACTTCGGATAAAGAAATATTGTATGCCTGCAAGGCATTGGGATTTACGACGACCTGGTACTGTTTAACGAAGCCGCCGATGGACGCAACCTCGGAAACGCCTTTTACCGATTGTAACGCATATTTTAAGTGCCAATCCTGGAAAGTGCGGAGTTCATCAAGTGAATGCCTGCCTGATTCGTCAACGAGCGCATACTCGTATATCCAACCTACGCCGGTAGCATCGGGGCCAAGCTCAAGTTTGGCATCGGACGGCAACTGCTGGCTTACCTTTGACATGTATTCAAGCACGCGGGAACGAGCCCAATAGACATCGGTGCCATCCTCGAATATTATATAAACGTACGAATAGCCATAATCGGAAAACGCGCGTATATCCTTTACTTTGGGGGCGCCAAGAAGGGCTGACACAATAGGGTAGGTTACCTGATCTTCAACTATCTGGGGGGGGCGGTCCCACTTTGTATAAACGATAACTTGAGTATCAGTCAGGTCCGGCACGGCATCCAGTGGTATATTTATGATCGCCCATATGGACCATGCGATCATAAATGATACCCCGAGGAATACGAAGAATCTGTTTTTTGCCGACCATTCAATAATTTTTTCTATCATGGGTTATTTGCTCAGTGTTTATGTTCTCCTGCAGCGCCCGCGGCCTTCTGCATGGATGACTTCAACCGGCTTTCGGAGTCGATCAGAAAATTGGCATTAGTTACTACACTCTCACCTTCGGAAACTCCCGATTTGATTACATAAACGTCATCGGCCATGTAACCGACGCTTACTTCCCTCGGCTCAAGCCCGCCATCTCCTTTATCTACGAACACAATGTGGCGCGTTCCCGTGTCCATCACCGCATCCGCCGGAACCACAAGACGGTTGCCCAGAGGAATGTTTATTTCGACGTTAAGATAAGATTCCGGCCTTAACGCGCCCAAAGGGTTTGCGGCCATGATCCTCGCCTTTGCGCTGCGCGTAGCAGGGTCGAGCACAGGATCTACGGCGACGACTTCTCCATCGAACTTATCGGGCGTTATTGCGGGAGCGGTCATTACAACGGACTGGCCCGCCTTTACAAACTTCATGTCCTCTTCATAAATGGACGCGTAAACCCACACTTTATCCCCCCCGGGCAAAAGCAGGGAACTGTCCGGTGAATTCCTTTTCGCCAGAGATTCTATCTGATCATCGCCCAGCCCCAATAGTTTGAGGCGCATCCGGGACGCATCAACCAGCGATTTCGCATTACTTGAAACCATTTCCCGGGATGCCCCCTTCGAACGTTCGTACGTTTTAAGCGACGATAGATATTCCTGCTCGGCATAATAAAGATCCGGATCATATGCAACGCGGCCGGTAGTGCGAATTATTTTTACCACATCCTTTATTTCTACGACTCCGGTCTTTACGCCCATCATCCGCTGTTTTTCAAGGGGTACTTTTATGGTCGTGAACCCTTCCACTTGCGGGCCAGCCGGCTCTTCTTCGACTTCAAAGGGTTCCATCTCCATTCCCATAGAATCCTTGCCGGGTTTGTCCGAAACCTCATTGGGATTCATGGTTGACCGATACATAACATTTTTCTTTTTTGCCGGCCTTGAATTCGTCTGCGTTGACGCAGGAACCTGAATATCTTCTTCGACAGTAACAAGGCTCATGCCGCAGATGGGGCAATCGCCCGGTTTCTCCGCAACATAGTGCGGATGCATGGGGCAGGTGTACTTTTTTGGCGTATTCCGTACGCTTTGGGCGCCGTTGCCGCCCGCGTTATCCCTGTGGCGGGTAACAAAAATGGCAAGGGGAACAGCCAACAAAACAACCGCCACAATGATCTTAAATTTTAGTTTCATTTCATTCCTCTATACTGCCAATGAAGCGTGCTGCCAGCGAAAGTCATTAGCGTTTGTCATTTTTCTACGATAAGCTTTGCTTTCATGTCCGCATGGCCTTCGCCGCAGTAAACGGGACATGTAATAGTGAATTCACCGGCTTTGGCAGCTACGAATTCTGCTTTTTTGACTTCACCTTTTTTTACGGCAACATTGATTTTGTAGTCTTTGATCTTTACCCCGTGTTCGACGTCACGGGACGATATGATTAGCTTTACGATATCACCCTGTTTGACTTTGATGACGTTCGGCGTATACCCGTAGCGGAATGATTCTATTTTTATCTCCTTGATCCTGGAAATGTATTTCACTGGATTGCTTTTGAATTCTTCTACGCATTCCTTGCAGCATAAGTTATACGTTTTGCCCTTATATGTTACCGCATATTCATTTTTCGCCTCACCATGCATCACCGGGCAGATGCCAGGATCTTCCCTGACGGAAGCCGCCTGTTTTGCTTCGAGGTTCATGCCGCATTTCGGACATTTTCCCGGCTTATCGCTGCGAACATCAGGATGCATGGGACAGCTATATACCTTCGAATCAGAATATCCTGTATCCGGATTTTTTGCACTGTTATGCCGATGTCCGTCGTTTGTGCCGGCATCGGATGACGCCGTCATGACAGTACCGCCGATCAATACCAATCCCAACAATACCGCCGCAACGCCGGCCACGCTTTTTCTTCTCATTTTGTTACCTCCGCCATTATTTTTCAAACTTTGCGCCATTTTAATCCTCCACGGAAAAATCTATTCCCGTCAGCCATTCAAGCATGGCCGTATTCTTTATATAGTCGGCAACGTAGCCGTGGCGTTCAAGGCCTGCGTCAATATATGCGCGCACAGTGTCTAAAACTTCCAGGTACCCCGAACGGCCGACCACGAAAGCCGCCTGTGCAACGGCCAGCGCCTGTTCTGATTTCGGTATAACGCCGGATTCGTAAAGTTCAACCAGCCGCCTGGCCGTATCGGCTTTCGTAAAGTATTCCCGCGCTTTCGCCTCGGCCATGAGTTCCATATCTTTTTTTTCTGCGCGGGCAGCCCGCAATTCCGCGGCCATATTTTTTACGCCGGAGCTTTGACGCCAAAACCACAACGGTACAGCGGCAGCAACCATAACATCGCTTCCCGCCCATTGCCCGTCCATGGTTTTGCGCCGGAGAGAGACGTCGAAATCAGGAAGGTATTCCATTAAAGCCGATTTATGATTCCACATAGCCATGCCCTCGTTAGCGCCGGCTTTTTGTATTTCAGGGCTGGCCTTTACGGCCGCCTTTATCTTATCCCAGTTCATCGCAACTATGCGAACCGGATTTTCCGCCGGATAACCCGGCTTTGAGCCACTGCCGTTACCGGTAAGCCGGCGCAACTCCGCCTCAACCGCCTCTTTCTCCTGTTCAAGCGTTATAACCATGTTAGACATTTTTTCAGCTTCAACCTGCGAGCGTATCACATCGCCCTGCGCCGCCTGCCCGGCAATGTATCGGGACTGCGCAACCGCGCTAAAACTATTCATGATCTCGGCGGACTGGCGGTAAGTTTCAATGGATTTATGCAAATAATAATACATGGCATACGCGGTTTTAAGCCCGGCTGTAACCTTTAACTCGATATAACGGTATTCCCACTTCATGGCCTCGGCCTGGCTGCCGGCCGCCCTGCCCTTTATACGCAGCTTCCCGGGAAAAGGTATCATCTGACTGATACCATACATTTTTTCCGGCGCCGCGCCGAAGTCAAGCCCGCCCTCGGGGATGCTCCAGTATTCAAGAATCAGCCTGGGGTTATCCCACACCCTTTCCTGCGCCGCTTTAGCGCGTGCCGCATTCCAGCGTTCCCGTGCAGCGATTATTTCATAGTTGTTTTCCCTTGCCACGGAAACAAGCGAATCAAGCGACGCCTCACCCGCCGACAAAACCACCCTCGCGGCAAAACTACAAAATAAAAAAACCACCACAAAAAATCGCGCTGGCCGCAAAAAAACTGATAATGACATATCCCTGAAACCCGTCACCGCAAACACCCTCCCTCGTAGCATCATATAGAATGATTATACGCCTTTTGTGGCTACTAATCAATACAAATTTTGGCAGAGCAAAAAACGTATTTAGTTGCAGGGTTAAGACGTGTGCCTCTTTAGCGTTTAGAAGTTGTCGTCGAGATCAATTTACGTGAAATTTTTTATGTTATCAGGAATGCCATTGCGAGCGAACAGGCTGTATCGCAATTGCCTTTTAGCCGTGACCGTCATGCCGGAGAGCCTTAATCCGGCATCCAGCCTCGACGGAAAATCTAGATTCCGGCTTTCGCCGGAATGACGGCAATAAGAATTTTTGACGCAAAATGACAGCATTTTACTTCTAAACGCTAAAGAGACACTTTAGCAGTTTGAGGTCATTGCGAGCGAGAGCGAAGCAATCTCGCCGTTGCTTCTGATAAAAAGCGAGATTGCCGCGCCCTTTGGTCTCGCAATGACTACGACAACTTCAAAACGCTAAAGAGACACTAAAACGTTAACATTTCTTTATCTCAAATAATTTGTTTATTTTATTTTTCCACTCGTCTTCGTAGATAACCTGAAATTCCACCTTTTGCCCGGAAAATTCAAGTTTAAGTTCACGCCAGTCTTTCTTGTCTCCTAATTCATTACAAAAATCAAAAACACTTTTTTTGTAGGCAGTGTCTTCATTCTTCAGGTGCAAGCCCTTTGTTTCAACGACATACACTTTATCATAAGATTTAGAAGCCTTCTTTTCGGCCCCTGTGAAAATGAAATCGGGATAAATTTTATTTTTCTTCCACCCTTGAACAGAGTAATCCTGTCTTGATAAGTTCCTATACCACCAAAGCAGTTTCTCCTGTTCGTCAAGATAAACGGCAATAGACTTTTCCATATCATTAAATCCTTCTTCTGGAACAAAGTCAAAAAGGCTTTGCTGAATGGGAGTATTATCGTATCTTACCAATGCCTTTGCATTATTCTTAACCCTTATACTGCCTGGCAGTCTATAACCGCCGTCGCCGGACAGCAATAAAAACCACAAGGTTTTGCTCTTTAATAAATTCTTAAACAATTCTTCGGCAAGCCTGTCTTTTTCTTTTTCAATAATTTTTCTCAATTCCTCAATGATGAATACTACGCTATTTGCAATTCTTCCCTTGCTATATCCTTTGAGCAGTATCTTGATGGCTCTTTGAGCAATATCAAAGGCTATCCACGGATTGGGAACTATATCAAGCAACTGTCTTGCCACGAAAACACTGTTAAGCTCTATGCCGTCCTGATTTTGAACATAATCCTCTTTTGTATCTATCAACTTTCTTTTGTCTTGCGCAATATTCACCGTTATATCTTCTTCTTTTGTTTTATTTTCCGACAATGAAATATCTTTAACGGTATTAAGGCTAATTCTTGCCCAGTCAATCTGTCCTAAAATATCCATTTCATAACTAACATCACGCCATGAATTCTTCTCCTGAATTATAAATTTCGGCAGGTATATTTTGCCCTTGAAATCTTTAAACCTTTCCCTGTATTCGACAGTCCTTTCTTTTGTTGCGTTTACATTTCCCGAATCACCTTCATCCAAAGTAATTCTTCCGACTATATCTCCCAGGCCTTCGTTTTCAAATCCAGCCCGTATGTTGTCTAAAACATCTTTGGCTTTCGGGCGATAACAAAAAATATAGCTCTCATCAAGGTCTTTAATTTTTGTTTTTCGTGCATTAGGCTGTCTTAATATCCTGCCAACAAGCTGGGTGATACTTAATGTTGAACTCGGATTGGTTAAAACTGCAAGCACATAGGCAAATGCGCAATCCCAACCTTCCTGTAACGCATGTTTAGTTATTATGTAACGTATTTCGCAAGTCTTGCTCAATAAATCAACGCCTTCAATGTCATCTTTTTCACTGCTCTTTATGGCAATTTCTTTTTCAGCAATCCCACATTGTCTTATCAAATACTCTTTAACATCTTCGGCGTGCACGTATCGCGCGCCTCTTTGGTCAAGCCCTGTTCTTTCAACCTGAATAAGATTTATCGGACGGATGTATTCCCCGGTATTTGACTCGTATGTCATTGCAATTTTTTCCAGCGAACATCTTCTGTCAACAGCGGCTAATATCACATCCTGCCATTCAGGGCTGGCTTTGTTTTTTATGTGCATATCCAGCTTAATCATCTCTTCACGGTTAAGCTCTTGCCCGCTTACCTCAATGAGCTTATTGCTTCCTTCCGGTGGTGTTGCCGACAGCTCAACGATAATTGAGGGATTAAAGTTTCTTATGGTTGCCTGCGCCCCCTCACTGTAAGCCTTATGTCCTTCGTCAATTATCACGATCGGCTTCAATGCTTTAAGCGTATTCCCAAGAGAAGTCTTTGCAATGTTCCCAAAAATTGAATCAGAGTCAGAAAAACAATCAAGGTTTGGGAAGGCCTTTATTAAACGCTCATTCCCCGCCCCGTCATCCTCTGCGGGAAAAAATTCAGTAAATCCGCCGCTGTCTTTAAATATTTTCAAGACTTCTTTATTTTGCCTGTTCGCCGAAGGAAGCATTAACATCATTACCAGGAGATTTTCAAATACATCCTGCGGAGTAAACCTGTCTGTTTTTTCCAATATTACCGTCCTGCCGCCGCTTGAAACATCCAAAACCTGCCTATAAGGGTGTTCTCTGTTTTTGAGGTGCCCGATTGTTTGGCGATAAATCTGTGTAGTCGGAACTATCCAAAGTACTATGCCAGTTTGTTTTTTTATATAAGAGCGATTTATCAGGTCTATTGAATGGCAAGCGAGGAGCGTCTTGCCTCCACCCGTTGGAATCTTCAGATAAAAATTCGGCAAATGCTCCCCAAGTCCATTTTTCCTTGAAACATGGACCGTCCCTTTAACCTTCTCCCAAGCCTTTTGAGGAAAGTCAATGGAAAGCTCCGGGTCTTCCTTTACCAATCGCTCATTTTTCTCCTTAAACGACGATAGAGCTTCAAGGTATGTTCTTATCTGGCCTATTGTTTTCTTTTGATAATCTTTCAGTTCCATAAATTTTTTGTAAACGCTTGACAACGCATAAACGCGCTATTGACAAATTGCTATCAGTCTGCTACCATAACGGTATATTACATATACAATATGACAAGTAAGTCCTTGTGTGTGGGGTTCCGTATGGTTCCTCGTAAATAGCACACAGGGCTTTGTCATTTTATGGGAATAGTGGATTTTCTTCCACTATTTTTTTCTTTATCAAATCATAGTAAGAATTGTCCCCCCATTGCCTCTTCCTATACATTGCCCAACACACAAAATCAACCAGTTGAAGGCATTTTTCCTGTGCAGGTGTCTTGATTTCTATGCCAATCTGTTGCCGATGATTTGCCATCACCTGTTTTTCAAGATATTCTTTAAAATTTTCGTTTAGAAACCTATTCGTTTCCCGTTTTGAAGCGATAAACGCTACGGGATCCTGAAGAAGTTTCCTTGAATAAACCCTGTCAAGCAGGATATTCGTAACGTAATTGTATAATATCGTTTTTTCATCGTGAAGCCTTGTATATACTTTATGCTTATTTAGATATATCGAAATTATCGAAATATCTTTTTCGGCCAACAACGATAGCACCCTTTGCCTCGTGCGCGGATGTTCTTTGTAACAATGAAGAACACCCGAATGGTGTTTTATATTCTTTCTGGAAAGAGCTGTAAATGCCTTTCTGATAATTTTCTCTATTGGCTTTTTTTCCTTTACAAAAAGAAATGCGATAACGAAATAATCGGAAGTTCCATCCTTGCTAAAATCAAAACCGAGATCGCCACTTTCATCCATAAAAATATAAGACATATTATTTCATCCTGTAAATTTCAAATGGGAGCTGGCAGAACTCAATCCTGCTATTTAACAAATTTTCCATATCAAGATATTTCGTTGGCGCAAACACAAGGCGTTTCTTTCCCTTGAATGTTCCAAGACTTTCGGCATCATCAAGCCTGAAAGCAGTTGACTTTAAATATTCGATATCCGGCTTATAGAAAAGATAAACCTCGTATTCTTTT
This sequence comes from Elusimicrobia bacterium RIFOXYA2_FULL_50_26, assembly GCA_001800355.1. Taxonomy (GTDB): domain Bacteria; phylum Elusimicrobiota; class Endomicrobiia; order Endomicrobiales; family XYA2-FULL-47-53; genus XYB2-FULL-50-12. Next base: position 2,221 of record MGVF01000133.1, on the reverse strand, counting down.
GTTTCACCGATGAAATGTTTTTTCTCGTTCATATTTTCCGGCTTAAATTCTTCACCCGTGGCGGTATAGAAAATATACCTTGCAAGGTCTCCGTACGAAGGCAATTTTTTACCTTCTAAAATACTCTCCATCTCAATCGCATCGCCCAACTCAAAATAGCTGAAAGTGCCGCCCAGCCCTTTCTTGAGAATTTCATCCTTTGCATCAGGCACGCCCTTGATTATTCTCCGAACTCTTTCGGCGGTTATTTTGTCAGCGTAATCCTCGGTTTCAACGAGAATAAACTTTCTGTTGCCGTCATCTTCCTTATTCAAGTCTAAAACTGCATGGGCGGTAGTGCCAGAACCGGCGAATGAGTCAAGGATAATACCTTGCTTATCTGTTGCCATATTGAACAAATGCTTGAGCAAGTCTGTCGGTTTGGGATTAGCAAAAAGTTCAGGTTCGTTGAATATTTCAATATTTACCATTTTTGATGCACTATCTGTTGTTCCCACCTCTAATAAAAGATTTGGGTTGGCAGAAAATGTATCCTTGTCTTCAAAGTCATAAATTTTTAATTTGATGACGCCATTTTCGCAAATAAATCGTTTCTTCTTTTCCAGCTCTATCGCAGTTCCTTCCCCAATTTGCCATCTTTTGCCATTTCTTGGACTTTGCCCAAGTATCTTGAATTGCATACTTTCTCTTTCGTATTCACCCGCATTTTTCTTTTCAATTATCGTTGTCCTGTAATTGCCTTCTTTATCTTTATAAGGGTATGTCCTATCTTCTTTCGGTCTCATTCTTTGATTGAGTTTTGCATTCCTCTTGCCATAAGTAAGAATATAATCTGTTAACGAGCTTACCTGTGCGCCTTCAACATTTGTAGATGTGCCTTTTTTCTTCCAAATAAAATTAGCAATGAAATTATGTTCCCCAAACACTTCATCCATTAGCAGTTTCAGCGAGTATAATTCATTGTCATCAATTGAAATAAATATTATACCATCGTCGTTTAATAAATCCCTTAGTATTTTGAGTCGTGGTGTCATCATACAAAGCCACTTATCGTGTCGAGTGAGGTCTTCTCTGTCAACAACTTTGCCGAGCCATTCCTGAATCATCGGGCTATTAACATTGTCGTTGTAAACCCAACTCTCATTTCCGGTATTATACGGCGGGTCAATGTAAATACATTTTATCTTGCCTGCGTAAGTAGGCAAAAGTGCTTTTAATGCTTTGAGATTATCACCGTGAATAATAAGGTTATCTTTCAGGCTCAAGTTTGCCGTAAGGCTTTTGCTTTTCACCGGCACAAGCTGATGATACGGAACGGCCAGATGATGATTCTGAACAAAAGTCTTTCCCTTAAAATTAAGATTCGCCATTTTTTACCTCTATTTTACCTGCCTGTAATTTTTTTGAGTTTCATAATCTGTTTGAAGGTGTATAACCTATAATTATTCATCGGGTCTCTACGGGCTTTGGGAATTTTGCCAGCGGCTTCCCAGTTGTAGTATGTATTTCTTGTGATTTGTAATTGTTTGCAGACTTCGGCAAGATTGAAGAATTTCTTTGCGGGCTTTTTCATAAGTTATCAAAACTTTACCAAATTTACAAATAATTATCAAACAGCCTTTTCGTTTATTTGCGCTGGTTGTATCAGGTATAAGCGGGCAGGATTGTAACACCCAGGGGACAGTATTTTCACGACCGCGCTTTTGCATGTCTTTCTCGGACAAGCCCATAAGTTTACATACTTGTTTAATTTAACTACTTGCCCCCCTGAATTCTATTTGACAACTGACGGTTGAAAAGCTATTATAGGGATGATTCTTATGGAAAATGATGCGGTAAAAAACACATCTCCGGCCGCGCAGGCGGGTATACTTGACGAGAAAAAGTTTGGAAAATATTTTCTTCTTGTTGTCTTTATCGTTTCACTGGCTGCCTTTGTAAATATAATAAAAATATTCCTCATAGAAATACTTGTCGCCGCGGTTTTCGCCACCCTGTTTTATCCCGCGTTTAAATTGTTATTGAAACTGTTCGGCGGGCGGCGCGGGCTTGCGGCGTTTACAGGCTGCGTGCTTATACTCATCGGGTTGATGATTCCCCTGTTCATCATTTCAAACATTGTCGTTGACCAGGCTGTTGAACTTTACCGCACGGCCGGCCCTAAACTTACCGAGGTAATCAGGCAGGGCGATGAAAGAATAATAGGAAGCCTGAAAGATAC
>MGVF01000132.1 GCA_001800355.1 Elusimicrobia bacterium RIFOXYA2_FULL_50_26 | reverse complement strand
TACAAGCCCTATCCGGCAGCGTTCCCCCGGGCGATAACCCGCGCCGATATCGGCGGAATAACCGTGCGATGCAGCTTCGCCGGCCTTGTCCAGCGTCATTTTCAGCGCAAAACCTGTTAACAGCCTTGAGTCCGCCCCGCTGACGCCATAGCCTGCGGAAACCAGGGATTGCGAGGCGGTTATATCGCCGGAAGAACCGGAGTCCGGCCCCGCATAGTTTTCAAAACTGGAACGAATATCGGTTATACCCAGCGACCACGCGGATTCATCGGTTTTGATGTTTATGATAATTGAACTCAAAGAGGTGCTTCGCATGAAGGCGCCGTAAGTGGCAAGCAGCGAAGAGCGCTGGCTGCCGCCCAGCCAGGCGGGATTGTAGCGTATGCCTTCTTCCTCATCGCAATATATGGAATTCCCGAGCGCCGACGAGCGCGCGGAAACAGGAACAGAGAACACCGGCATATCCGAAGGATCATGCAAAGCGATAAGCGGCGCGGCAAAAACATGCAATATGCAGGCAAGCGCGAAAAGTCTTCTCAAAAACACCCCCGGTTTTCAGTAAACAGTCAGCAGTCGAAAACTCCCCCTCACCCTAAACCCTCTCCCCGATGGGGAGAGGGCAAAACCAATGCTAACTACGCCTCAACCCTCTCCCCGTCGGGGAGAGGGCAGGGTGAGGGGGAGTTCAACATTCAAGCAAACTCCCCTCTAATCCCCTTTTAGGAAGCTGTCGCTTTTTGTATTTATCAATAATTCCTGATAATGGCGGCAGTCCATTCCGAACCTGACATTTTTATTATTTCTATGTGGTACGCGCCGGAATGCCCTTTCACGTTTCCGTCGCCGCCGCGGCCATCCCATTCGATAACGTTTAACCCCTGACGCCCCCCGACGGAGCCGGACGTAAATTCAATCTCTTGCACGCGATCCATAACAGCGTTGTATATCCTCACTGTTACGTCGCCGTCTGTTTGCAGAAAATAGCGGATTTTCAGTGTCTCATGCGCGGGTGAAAACACCGTCGGATAGGCGATGGCTTTTACAAAATTTTCAACGTCTACCGCGATTTTTTGGCTGGTGAATACAGGAAGATTTTTACCGGAAAGTGTAATTACATTTTCCAGCGACTCGCCGCTGACGATAAGTTTTCCGCGCCAAACGCCGCCGGCGACGTCAGCGACGGAAGGAGTGATGCGCGCAGGCGGGTTAACGGACAGATTGACGACGCCATTGTAATCCCGGAACGTGGCGCCATCCCCGTCGCACACCGTGATCTCCGCGTCAAATTCCTTTCCGGCACAAACGCGCGGCGGCACAACAAGACTGAAACAAGACGGTGATGGCAGCCCGTCAACATGAACAATAATGCTGCAAGGTGCGCCGGCATTTCCGAAGGCAAGTGTTTTATCGCCGGAAGAATGAAAGATGAAGGAAGCCGTTGAAACGCCGGCCGCAAACGTCAACGAAGATGAAACAGCCGCGCACGGCTCGGAACATGACACATCCGCCACGCCGTTGAACGCCGGCATAAAATTTCCCCACTCATCCACAGCCTTTACAAGATAATCTGCTTTCTCGCCCACTTTAACAATTGACGGCCCCGCGGCCTCGTATCCTGCAACGGATGTTGATGCCACCACGTTGATAGAGCCGCTTTCCACGCTGCCCAGCACGGTATCGCGGAGACGAATTCTGCGCCCCGTTTCCGCCTTGTAAAGCAGGTACGAGCAACGCCTGCCGCCGCCATCCGAAGACAACCAGTCGCCGGAACCTGTATAGGCAGGCGCGTTACCTTTAGGCGATATGCCAGGTTCCGCACCCGGCACGGGTTCGAGAACAAGCGCGCTGCCCGTCCAGTTACCGTCGGTGTTGCCATAAGCGTCATGGCAGCGCGCCACGCAAAACGCAGGCCGGCCGGCGGCCGGGTTCGTTTCCCATGACTCAACGCTGATTTTTGTCGCGGTTATTTCTACTATATAAGGGTTGGTATCCGAAATACTGTCCAGGGGAAAGGATACGGCGGGCGATACCACCGACAATACGATGTCGCCGGGATCTTTTATGGCTGCGTCAATGCGGTTGCCTTCAAATGTTTTTGTTGAAACTGCCGCGGCCACGAACAGGTATGTTGCCGTAGCTGACGCGACGACAACGTTAAACCCGCTGAAAACAGCTTTACCATTTTCAAAAACCGGCGAGCCGTCCAGGCGCGCACGATCGTCCGTCTGCCAGTTACCGTCGGAATCGCGGTATAACGCAAGAGATCCCGGAGCTATATCGCTTTCACTCGTCCCGGTATAAGAGAGTGTTATCCCGCTTATCCTCGCCTGGCCTGCACCTGTATTTTCGATTTTCAGTTTCAGAAGTAAAACATCCCGCCCGCCCGGCGCCACGCTCCCCGCAACAACAACCGGCGCCGTAACCCGCACCGCCGCCGCCGCGCTAACCGCCAAAAACAAAACCAGCAACACCCCCCGCATACCTATCCCCCCAATAATCTAAAGTATATAAATTTCCCACACACTATTCAATCAAACTTTGGGGACGTTGTTTCTCACTATGCATAACTCAACCACTAACGATCGCCGGCATAGTGCATGCCGAAAGTTATGCATAGTGAGAAACAACGTCCCCCAAATTAGAATTTGCAGGTTAGGTTGAAACGGTGCGTGGAATTTAGGTAGGCGGCTGGTGAAAATGCGTAGCCGAACTCTATGGCGCCGGCTTTCACTCCCAGGCCGCAATGAAGGGCTGCGTCGGAGTTTGCCAGGCGATAGCCCAAGTTTGCCGAGATAAAATCATAGCCAAGCTCGATGCCCGCCTCGGGAACCACGGTGGCATCCGTAATATTATACGTTACACCCGCGCCGGAAAGCATGTACGAATTCCTTGAGGCCTTACGGTAACCGCCGCCGAAATAAACGCCCGTCGGAAGAGGATTCTCTTTATCTATGAATTTCGTCGCGATACCAACGTTCTGTACGGCTACCGAAACCGGAACGTTTTTCGCAACCTCATAAATCAGGCCGGCGTCAATGGCGCCGGAGATGGCGCTGCTTCTCTGCGCGATCTCGCTGGATGCAAGTTTTACGCTTGCGCCGAGCGCGAGCCTGCCCGCGTACCTGCGTCCGTAGGATATTACGCCCAGCATGTCTTTCTGGGCTGCAACCGTATCTGAAATCAGCTGCCCGCCCTCGAGCCAGTTCAATTCCATCATGCCTGCGTCATAGTATGCAAAGCCGGCGGAAAGTGTCCCGGCGCCCACGGGGAACGCGTATAACGCCGCGCCAAGCCTGTCGTCGCTCAAGCCTGATTCCGACACGAAAAATAACTCGTTTTTTCTCCTGCCGCCGAGCACCGCGGGATTGTACAATACTCCTGAAAGATCACCCTGCAAAGGCATTATCGCCGCTATGCTTTTAGGCTGAGCAGACTGAATCTTGCGAAAAATCGTCCAACCGGATTTACCTACATCGCCGAAACCAACCCCGGCAGCGCACAAAAGCGCCGCACAAGCAACCAACAGTTTTTTCTTAGTTCGACACGAAAACAGAACCATCCTGAATCTCCTTGGCAAAAAAATATCTTGCGCGCCATAAAATGCAATAAGCGCAAAGAAGATTCAGAAGGTTTTAACGGGAGAATTTTGTAACGGGAGAGGATGAGTCGTGCGAAGTGGTAAGAATAAACATATAATGCGCGAAGTATTATATTAATAGCAGAAGATAGAGCCAATGTCAATATGTATTTTATATGATTTTTTTCTGCTGGTGAGGTGTCTCTTTAGCGTTTTGAAGTTGTTGTCGTCATTGCGAGCCCAAAGGGCGCGGCAATCTCGCTTTTCATCAGAAGCAACGTCGAGATTGCTTCGCTCTCGCTCGCAATGACCTCAAACTGCTAAAGAGACACTTGATGAGTTACCTGATTACGGCTATTTTTCGGCTGGTGTTTATGCCGGGGCCTTTTATGTGCGCGGTGTAAATGCCGCTGGCGACGGTAGCGGGCGCCCATTCGAAAAAATCTTCCCGGGTATTCGTTTTCTTATCCTGCCAAATCAACTCGCCGGTATTGTTGAATATCCTCAACTCGAATTCGCCCGTATCGCTTCCCCTGAAATATATTTTTGCGGTTTCCCCCCTGTCCGGGTTCACCGAACCTTTGCCGGCGGACGAGCCTACTACGCGCATAATGTCCCCCGGCATAAGCGGGAACGCCTGGGACGTCGGCGTCGAAGAACCCGGCGCCACGGCCACGGCAGCCTGCAAAGTGTACTCGTAAGCGCCTATGTCCACGCCGGATCCGAACGGGCGCGGGTTACCGTTGAAATCGCGGCCGGCAACGGCGAGAGTCCTTGAATCTCCGCTGTCAACGCAGGGGCTTGCCGCCTGAAGACGGAAATCACCGCTGTTTGCGTCAATAAACCATGGGTCGGCGTTGACGGCGTACACATCTTTTACCGGGCCGCCGCCGTTGCCGAAATAGCAGTTGTTGGAAATAGTTATATTTCCCATCGCGCCTTCGTCTTTTATCATCACGTAGAATGCTCCCGTGCGGTTATAAAAAATGTTATTAAACACATCCGCCCCGTCCGGACGGTAATAATTTGCGCCGTCCTGCACCGTCTCAAGAAGCAGCGCGGCCGAGCCGGATGAATCCAATATCGTGTTGTTGTAAATATATGAACGCGCCGAATACTGGTAAAGCGTAGTATCGCCGCCGCCGATTATAATGTTGTTATAAATGTAAACCGACGACCCCTTATCCGTCGCAACTATCCCGATGGCGCGAAGCGGCGCCGACGAACCCCTGCAATCAATAATGTTATCGTGTATAAGAATGTTTTCAAACGTGTAATGTGCCACCGTGGCATTGTCGGTATTTATTGAGATAACAGGGCCTTCCGCAACGTCATTGGCAAACAGCCTGTTCCAGCCGATGTCAAGATCGTCCGTACCGTAAGCGACGTAGATAGGATGGTCCAGCTTGTTTTTGCTTTCCGCGCCAAAAATATGATTGCCGTATATTTTCGAGCCGCTGCCGCCCGACGGGTGGATAGCCGCGTAGCCGTGCGCTTTCAGCCCCTCGCAGGAATTATTTACAAAACGATGATTGCCGCCTATGAAGACAATGCAGCTTTCGTTGGCCCACAGCGACAGGCCGGCGAATACGTAATAATTCTTTTTGTAACCGAATAAAATATTGGCCTTCAGGCCGGCCGCCTCAAAACGGACGGCGTCGCCGGGATATGCAACCCATGCTATTTCATTATTCGGCATACCGTCCGGCGCTTCGTCGCCTATGCCTATGTTTGCCCGCTCGTTCGAGGCGCCGTACCTCTCCGTGTATATTCCTTCGCGTATATAACAAATATCACCCGGCTTCATATTTTTATAAAAACTCTCAGGGCTGAGCCATGGGTCAAGCCAGTCGCCGCCGCCGGGATCGTTCGTTGCGCGCGCGCTTACGAAGTATATATTGCCCGGCCTCTCTACGAAAGGCAGCCCGTTGGAAGTTCCGCCCGCGGTGGTTACGGTTATGTCGCCTGTTTTCGCTTCGTGTCCAAGCTGGAAAATTATCTTATCGTCGGCCCACGATTTATATGCGCCGGCGCGCCCGCCGCCAATGCTCACGTAACCGTTGGCCTGCTGCTCGCCGAAATGGCGGCCTACTATCGTAACAAACGCCCCCCTATTGTTCTCGCCGCCGGTGGCGGGACCGGAAACCAGGTCTGAAAAGAACAATACAGGCGCCTGTCCGAGAGCAGCGGCGGGTAATATTAAAATGAATAACGATATTGAAATATATATAGCATTTCTCAGCATTTGAGAATCTCCATTTCCCCTCATCCTGGCCTTCTCCCCGGGTGTCTCTTTAGCGTTTTGAAGTTGTCGTCGTCATTGCGAGCCCAAAGGGCGCGGCAATCTCGCTTTTCAT
>MGVF01000131.1 GCA_001800355.1 Elusimicrobia bacterium RIFOXYA2_FULL_50_26 | reverse complement strand
CGATCGCAATGGAAAAACAGTTGAGATTCGCTATCCGCGAAGGCGGCCACACGGTCGGCGCCGGCGTGGTTACGGAAATCGTAGAATAAATAAAGATAAGGAATAGAAATGGTTACGGACAAAGTTATTCAAACACAACGTCTGCGCATCAGGTTAAGGGCGTACGATCACAAAATGCTTGATGATTCGCTTGCCAGGATCGTGGAAACGGCCCGGCGTACCGGCGCCCGCATTACAGGGCCGGTGCTGTTGCCAACCGATATCAAAAAGTATACGGTAAACCGTTCCCCGCATGTGGACAAGAAATCCCGCGAGCAGTTTGAGATGCGTATCCACAAACGGTTGGTTGACATACTTGAGCCTTCCCAGAAAACCGTGGAAGAACTTATGAAACTCGACCTGCCTGCCGGCGTTGATATTGAAATAAAAATGTAAAGGCAGCAATGTAAAGGTAACGTCCGTTTTGTTGCCTAATCATTTTATTGCTGAAAATTAAATTATGCTTAAATCTATACTGGGGACAAAAGTAGGTATGACTCAAATATTTGACGACCGCGGCAACATAGTGCCGGTAACGGTTATTGCCGCAGGGCCATGCACGGTTACGGCCGTCCTGACAAAGGACAAAAACGGTTACACGGCAGTGCAACTAGGGTTTGGCGACATAAAAGAGAAGGCGGTTTCCAAGCCGCTGGCGGGGCAGTTTAAGAAAAATAATATCGCGGTCCGCAGGTATCTGCGCGAGTTTCGCGCCACCAGTGTTGACGGGCTTACAGTTGGCCAGGAAATAAAGGTTGATGTATTCAAACCCGGCGATTATGTTGATATTTCCGGCACGTCAATCGGCCATGGTTTTGCGGGCGCCGTGAAACGTCATGGTTTTGCAGGCGGTCCGTCAACTCATGGCCAGTCGGACAGGCAACGCGCGGTTGGAAGCATCGGCGACCAGGGACATCAGCATGTTACCAAAGGTCACCGTATGCCGGGCCACCTGGGTTGCGAGCTTGTTACCATTCAGCGGCTCCGTGTAGTAACCGTAGACGCGGAAAAGAATATTATGCTAATTGAAGGTGCCGTGCCGGGAGTCAAAAAAGGACTGCTGGCGATAGCGAATACGGTAAAGAAAGTGAAAGCGCCGCAGGTAAAAGCCGCGCCGGATAAGAAAAAAGCAAAAAAATAAACGAATAGGAATTATTTATGGAAACCGCAGTCTTTAATGTAAAAGGTCAGGAATCCGGAAAAATTGATTTGCCGAATGTATTTGAAACCAAAGTTTCCCCGGCATTGCTTCATGAGATAGTGGTAGGTTACCTGGCTAACCAGAGAGCCGGTACACATAATACTAAAACGCGCGGCGAAGTTTCCGGCGGCGGCCGTAAACCCTGGAAAGAAAAAGGCACCGGCAACGCGCGCTCCGGGTCTAACCGTTCGCCGTTGTGGCGCAAGGGCGGCATTATTTTCGGACCCCGTCCGCACGGTTATTACCAGAACATACCGCAGCAGAAACGTCAGCGCGCTCTAAGCATGGCGCTTGCCCAGAAAGCTAAACAGGGCAACCTGCTTGTTGTAGATACGCTTACGGTTGATGCGCCCAAGACAAAAAAAGTCGCCGAGATAATTACAAACCTGAAACTCCAGGACAGCACGGTGCTTCTGGTGGTTGACAAGGTTGATTCCAATTTGAAGACAGCCAGCCGCAATATACACGGCATAGTTTGCGCCGAGCCGAAAGATTTGAATGCCTACCAGGTGTTGTGGGCCAATAAAGTTGTATTCACGTCGGCAGCGCTGGAAATAGTGCGCGCAAGGCAATAACTGATAAGGAATAATCAATATGGATATTCGACAAGTAATAAAAAGGCCTGTAATCACCGAGAAAGCAACGTTGCTCAAAGAAGTTTCAAATAAATATGTTTTTGTGGTAGATAAATCCGCTAACAAGAACCAGATAAAGCAGGCGGTTGAGGTATTGTTTAAGGTTGAGGTGGAAAAGGTTAATACATCGGTTTTCGCGGGCAAGCTTCACCGCATGGGGGCGCATGCGGGTTACAGGCCGGACTGGAAAAAAGCGGTCGTTACGGTGAAAAAAGGCCAGGAAATCAAGATGGTGGAAGAAGCCTAGTAAAAGCAAATATTAAGCAGCGAACAGATAACGTCAAAGGAAAAGAATATGCCTATTAAAACATTTAAGCCGTATACGCCGGTGCGCAGGTTCATAACCGTAGAAGATTTTTCCGATATAACAAAGAAGGAGCCGGAAAAATCGTTGATAGTTGCCTTGCACAAAAAAGGCGGGCGCAACAATACCGGGCGCATAATGGTTCGCCATAAAGGCGGCGGGCACAAGCGCTATTACCGCATTATTGATTTTAAACGCGATAAATATAACGTGCCTGCAAAAGTTACGGCTATAGAATATGATCCGAACCGCTCCAGCCGCCTGGCTCTGCTTGAATACGCAGATGGCGAGAAGCGTTACATTTTACAGCCCGTCGGCATGAAGGTGGGGGATACGGTAATGTCGGGACCTGATGCCGAAATCAAGGCCGGCAATGCGTTGCCTCTTGTCAAGCTGCCGGTAGGAACGTTTATACATAATATCGAGATGGTCCCGGGCAAGGGCGGCCAGTTGGTTCGTTCAGCCGGCGCAAGCGCCCAGTTGCTGGCAAGAGAAGGCGAGTATGCCCAGATAAGAATGCCGTCGGGCGAAATCAGGATGATTCTTGTCAACTGTCTTGCAACTATCGGACAGGTAGGAAACGTTGACCATGAAAACGTAACGCTTGGTTCCGCAGGCAGGAGCCGTCACATGGGTATTCGTCCGACTGTACGCGGCACGGCTATGAATGCCGTTGATCATCCGCACGGCGGTGGCCGCGGCAAATCAAAGGGTAACAACCAGCCGCGCAGCCCGTGGAATCAGCCGGCAAAGGGATACAAAACCAGGCCGCGCAAAATATGGAACTGGATGATAGTAAGGCGCCGCAACAAATTAGCCGAATCAGCATCTAAATAAGCATAATTGAACAGTCAAGTGGAGGATTAGATGGGTCGTTCAACAAAAAAAGGGCCGTATATTGACGAAAAACTGGCTAAAAAAATAATGCAGCTTAACCAGACCGGAGAGAAAAAGGTTATAAAAACCTGGGCGCGCGCTTCCATGATCAGCCCTGATTTCGTCGGCCACACGATAGCCGTGCACAATGGCAGGAAATTCCTCCCCTTGTTCATAAGCGAACAGATGGTAGGCCACAGGCTGGGTGAATTTGCACCGACCCGCTTCTTCAGGGGACACGGTGCGGCGCACACCAAAGAAGCAACGTCGCTGACGTAAAAATTAGTTTAATATAAGAAATTTGAAACACAGGGTGAAACGAGGATACAATGGAAGCTACAGCTCAAAGCAAATTTGCAAGATATGCTCCGCGCAAGGTAAACCAGGTATTGCAGCTTATAAGAAATAAACCGGCCGCAAAAGCCATGGAGATATTGGCGTTTACTAACAAGGTATCCGCCATTCTTGTGGGCAAAACGCTCAAAAGCGCCATAGCAAATGCCGGCCGCCTCAAAAACATGGACGGGCTTAAAGTTAAATCCTGCTGGATAGGCAATGGGCCGGTGCTTAAACGTATGCGGCCGGGTCCCATGGGACGCGGGATGCCCTATAAAAGAAAAATGTGCCACCTGACCGTTGTTGTTGCGGACATGGAGCCGGGTGAGCTTAAAATAAAAAAGAAGAAATCAGCTAAATCAATTGTAAAAGAACAAGGGTCAGCGGCTGCTGCACCCGCTAATCCGCAATAAAAAGGAAGAATTATGGGCCAAAAGGTACATCCGAAGTGTATACGTCTGGGTTATATTAAGGATTGGGATTCCAAATGGTTCAATCTGCGCGAAATGCCGGATTTTATCGAGGAAGACTACCGTATCCGCCGCTACATCAAAGGTAAACTTGCCAATGCGGCGCTTGCAAAAATCGGCATCGAACGCGCCGGGAAATACCTGCGCATTAACCTTTTCACCGCCAGGCCGGGCATAGTTATCGGCAAAGGCGGCCAGGGAATAGAGAACGTGCGTTCAGAAATAGAATCGTTAACCGGGCGTAAGACGTTTGTAAACGTAATGGAAGTAAAACGTCCCGAACTGGATGCCCAGTTGCTGGCCGAAGGCATTGCCATGCAGCTTGAAAAACAGGTTTCCTACCGCCGTGCGATGAAGCGTGCCATTGAAAAAACCATGGCGGCGGGCGCGCAGGGAGTGAAAATAATGGTATCCGGCCGCCTTGGCGGCGCGGAAATAGCGCGCCGTGAATGGCTGCGCGAAGGGCGCATACCCTTGCAGACGTTTCGTGCGGACATTGATTACGGGTTTATCGAAGCTTTCACAACCATGGGTCTTATCGGCGTAAAAACATGGATTTTCAAAAAAGAGTTGTTCAAAAAAACGGATAAGGAACTGATGGCGGAAGTGCGGCTTCTCCAAAAAGACGAGATTCCGGGCATTCAAAAGAGCGAAGCGCCGGTAGAACCTGCAAAACCCGCGGCGCCTGCGGAAAATACTACGACAAAGTAGCTGACGCTGACAGGGAATGCGATTGTCTGTAAGTTACTGAAATTTCAAACCGAGGTTTAATTTTATGTTAATGCCGAAGAGAGTTAAATATCGCAAAGCGCACCGCGGGCGCATGAAGGGTAAGGCAAAAGGCGGAACAACCATAGCGTTCGGCCAGTATGCTCTTATGGCGCTTGAGCCTGCATGGATTACAAGCCAGCAGATCGAGGCAGCCCGTGTAGCCCTGGCGCGCTACATTAAAAAAGGCGGAAAAATCTGGATTCGTATATTCCCGGACAAGCCGGTTACAAAGAAACCGGCCGAAACCAGGATGGGAAAGGGAAAAGGCGCGCCGGATCATTGGGTTGCGGTGGTAAAGCCCGGCAGGATAATGTTCGAGCTGGAAGGCGTTGCGTCGGAAACAGCGCGGGAAGCGATGTCGCTTGCGGCACATAAGTTGCCCATATTAACTAAATTTTTACAAAGAGAAACGGTATAGAGGTTGAATTATGAAGCATAAGATCTGGCAGGAAACCAAGAATTTGTCCGTAGCTGAGTTGGATGCTAAGTTGCGCGAGAGCGAGGAACAATTGTTCCGGATGCGCTTCCGGCATTCGTCGGCCCCGCTTAAAAACCCGCTCGAAATACGCAATATGCGGCGTACCGTTGCGCAGCTCAAAACGCTGTTAAACGGGAAAGCGAAAGAAAGTAAGTAACGGGCATTTTTGGCAGGTTCTTGTAATTTGATTTAAGCGAGGAATGTAATGGAACGCAACAAACGCAAAATTCGCCTTGGCGTGGTTATCGGCGACAAAATGGACAAAACACGGGTCGTTGAGGTAGTACGCACGTTCCGTCATGCGAAGTACGAAAAGGTTATGCGCCGGAGCACAAAACTGTATGCGCACGACGAGAAAAACGAATCCCATGTTGGCGATAAAGTTCGCATTATGGAAACCAGGCCGCTCTCCCGCCTTAAACGCTGGACCATGGCGGAGATCGTAGAGAAGGCTCAAGGATAGAGGATTACTCATGATTCAGGAAAGAACTATTTTGACCGTCGCCGATAATTCCGGCGCCCGTAAAGTAAGGGTTTTTAGAATACTTGGCAGTACCCGCCGCCGTTACGCCGCGCTGGGCGATGTTATAATCGCTTCCGTGCAGGATGCTATCCCTGAGGCAGCGATTAAAAAAGGCGAAGTTGTGCGGGCAGTAATAGTGCGGATGGCAAAAGAACAGCGGCGCCAGGACGGCACATATATAAAATTCGATGACAACGCGGCCGTGGTCGTAAATGAAGAAGGCGAACCGAAAGGGACGCGTATTTTCGGGCCGGTTGCGCGCGAGCTGCGCGAGAATAATTTCCTTAAGATTATTTCTCTTGCGCCCGAAGTGGTTTAGAGGCCTTTGAAAGGATACTTAACGCATGTTGACTATCAAGAAAAAAGATAAAGTAGTTTTGCTTGCAGGAAAAGATAAGGGCAAACAGGGCGAAGTGCTCAAGGTTATTGCCGGGGAAAATCGCGTGATAGTTTCCAAGATAAATTTTATCAAGCGCCATACCCGTCCCACAAAACAGGACCCGGGCGGCATCCATGAGAAGGAAGCGCCGGTTTCCATAGCAAAGGTTATGCTTGTATGCCCGAAGTGCCAGAAGCCTACACGTCCGAAATTCGACACTCTCTCCGACGGAAAAAAGGTGCGCGTGTGCCGTCGTTGCGGTGAAATGATAGTATAAAGAGGAATACGTGATGAAAACCAATGCCCCTCGTTTGAAGGAACAGTATATTAAGTCGGTGTCCCCGGAGCTGGCCAAGAGATTCAATTATAAGAACTTCCACCAGATACCGCGCCTTACAAAGATTGTAGTCAACGTCGGCTTGAACGAGGCGAAAGAAAACGTCAAAGTAGTGGACATCGCCTCGGCCGAGCTAGCGGCCATAACCGGGCAAAAACCTAAAATTACCCGCGCAAAAAAATCAATCTCCAATTTTAAATTGCGCATGGGTATGCCCATAGGTGCGGTGGTAACGCTAAGAGGAACCCGGATGTATGAATTTTTTGACCGGCTTGTCAATGTCGCCATTCCGCGCATACGCGATTTTCGCGGGCTGGAACCCAGGGCGTTTGACGGCCGCGGTAACTATAATTTGGGCCTTACCGAACAGTTTATATTCCCGGAAGTAAACGTGGAAAAATCGGACAAGGCGCGGGGAATGAACATCACAATAGTAACGACCGCAACCAATGACGACCAGGCCAAGGATTTACTGACGCTGATGGGAATGCCTTTCAAGAAACGGGAAAATAAGTAGTTTTACAGCAGTAACTGTAAAGAAAGCGAGAAACTGGAAAATGTCTACAATATCAGCAATGGCTAAAATGCGCAAACCACTAAAATACGCGACGCGGTACCGCAACCGTTGCCGCTTGTGCGGCCGCCCCAGGGGATACCTCAGGGATTTTGGCCTTTGCAGAATATGTTTCAGGCTGTTGTCGCACCGGGGAGAAATACCCGGCATAACTAAATCAAGCTGGTAATTATAATTATCAGTTGACAGTGAACAGTTAACAGTGAAGGTTAAAACCTTTTGTTTATGACGGGCTTGACAATAGCTGTTTCCTGGTAATATTTAAGAGAGGAAAAGTAATGATCACCAATCCAATTGCAGATATGTTTACCCGCATTCGAAACGCCAATGCCAAATTATTGGAAAAAGTTGATGTGCCTTCTTCAAAACTGAAAACCGAGGTTGCGCGCATTCTAAAGGAAGAAGGGTATATAGCCAACTTTAAAAATATTGATGATTACAAGCAGGGCATATTGCGGGTTTACCTGCGTTATACAAGCGAGGGTGAGCAGGTGATCAAGGGGTTGCGCCGTATTTCCAGCACGGGACTCAGGGTATACAAAGGCAGCCGGCAGCTTCCAAAGGTGTCCGGAGGTTTGGGAGTCGCCATTATTTCGACGCCAAAAGGATTGATGTCCGATAAAAAAGCCCGCAAGGAAAAGCTTGGCGGCGAAGTAGTCGGATACATTTGGTAAGCAGCGCGACACGATAGACTGAATTTTATAACACTGATTATAAAGCGAGGCATACAATGAGCCGTTTAGGAAAAAAACCGATCCCAATACCGGATAAAGTTAAAGTTGAAGTAAAAGGAAATGTTGTTGAGTTCACGGGGCCGGCCGGTAAATTATCAAAACGTTTGCATGACAGGGTAAACGTTACTGCGGACAAAGGCCATGTGCTGATAAAGACAAAGGGTGAAACGCCAGAGGACAGCATGATGCAGGGGCTGGCGCGCGGCATGATTATAATAGCCATGGAAGGCGTTGTCAGCGGGTTTAAGAAAGATCTTGAAATACATGGCCTTGGTTACAAGGCTGTCGTTGAAGGCAAGAGCCTGGTTATGCAGATAGGTTTTTCCCATCCCGTCAAGTTTGACATACCTGAAGGCATAAAAATTGTGGTTGAAAAAGCTACGCTGCTTTCCATATCGGGCGTTGATAAAACACTGGTTGGCGAGACCGCGGCGCGTATTCGCCAGTCGAAGCCGCCGGAGCCATACCAGGGAACCGGCATACGCTATGTCGGAGAACATATTATACGCAAGGCCGGCAAGGCCGCGGCCGGCGGAGCCACCGGAGCTGTTAAGAAATAAAACCCGGATAAAGTTCCGGTAAGACATAAGGATTAAAACAATGAAAGACGCTAAAACCAAATTTACGTTCCGCAAGGCAAGAGTAAGAAAAAAGATTTCCGGCACCAACGACCGGCCAAGGCTTAGTATTTATCGCGGCAACAAGAATGTGTACGCGCAGCTTATTGATGACGAAAAAGGGCGTACGATTATTGCCGCTTCAACCCTCTCGCCCGAGCTGAAAGGAAAACTCAAGGTTGCCGATACTATTCCCGCGGCCAAGGCAGTGGGCGAACTCATTGCGAAAAAAGCCGTTGAGAAAGGCATAAAAAAAGTAGTTTTTGACCGCGGCGGCCATTTATATCATGGCAGGGTAAAGGCATTCGCCGACGCCGCGCGCCAGGCAGGATTGGAATTCTAGAAGTTATCATTATACAGGCTCACGGAGGTTGCATTGGCAGAACAAATACGTGGTTCATCGGAAAATTCAACAAATAAAGAAACGGTAGTTTCAATCAATCGCGTTGCGAAAGTCGTAAAAGGCGGAAAACGTTTTTCGTTCAATGCGCTGGTTGTAGTGGGTGACGGTGCGGGCAAGGTTGGTTGCGCATTGGGTAAGGCCAATGAAGTGCAGGCAGCCATACAAAAAGGGACCACACGCGCTCAAAAACACATGATAACCATTCCGCTTATCGGCACGACGATCCCGCACGAAGTGATAGGTGAATCCGGCGCCGGCAAGGTGCTGCTTAAACCGGCCGCGCCCGGCACGGGCGTTATAGCCGGCGGCGCGGTGCGCGCGGTGCTTGAAGCGGCGGGAGTAAGGGACATCCTTACCAAATCGTTACGCTCATCAAACCCGTTTAACGTTGTATACGCCACAATGGAAGCGTTGCAGCTTTTGCGCACGAAGGAATCGGTTGCCAAATTGAGAAATAAAGAGGTTAACGACTTATGATCGGCTTACATAATCTTAAACCCGCGCCCGGCTCACGCCATCGTAGAAAGATTATCGGGCGCGGCGAAGGTTCCGGACACGGCGGTTCAGCTACCCGGGGAAGAAAAGGACAGAAAGCGCGTTCCGGCGATGGAAAAATGTCGGGCTTTGAAGGCGGCCAGATACCGCTTTTGCGCCGCATACCAAAACGCGGTTTTCATAATGAGTTCCGCACAGAGTATGCAGCGGTTAACGTTGAAACGTTGAACGAGTTGTTTGATAACGGTGCCGAGGTTACAATCCAGGCGCTCAGGGCAAAAGGGATTGCAAAAAGGCGCCTGCCGCTCAAGATTCTCGGCAATGGCGAGCTTGGCAAGCCGTTGACGGTTAAAGCGGATGCGTTCTCGAAATCGGCCGAAGAAAAAATTAAAGCGGCCGGCGGAACCGTGATAAATACAAAGGTTAAAAAAGAAGAAAAAAAGAAGAAGTAACGGATAAACGGCGGCTAAAACTAACATGCTAAGATCATTTACCGACATATTCAAAATACCGGAACTGAAAAAAAGAGTCCTTTTTACGCTGGCAGTAATAGCGGCATACCGTATCGGGGCGGCCATCCCGATTCCGGGCGTAAATGCAGCGGCACTAAAGTCGCTGTTTGAGGCTCATCGCAACTCGCTGCTGGGATTCCTTGATATGTTCTCAGGCGGCGCCCTAAACAGGCTGTCCATTTTTTCGATGGGTATAATGCCCTACATCAATGCCTCGATCATAATGAGCCTGCTGCAGGGAGCGCATGTGTTCCCATATCTTGACCGGCTCTCCAAGGAAGGTGAGCTGGGCAGGAAAAAATTAAACCAGATCACACGTTATGGCACGCTTGTTCTCGGGCTTATCCAATCGTTCGGGCTTGCGATAGCTGTCAGTAAGATGCCGACGCCCGGTGGCATTCCTATCGTGGATGACCCCACGGTTGCCTGGACAATGCTTACTGTTTTAACGCTTGTTACCGGAACAGTATTCATCATGTGGCTGGGCGAACAGATTACCGAGCAGGGCATAGGCAATGGCATATCGCTTATAATTTTCGCAGGTATTGTAGACCGGTTGCCGTCCGCGGTGAAGGACTTGTTCCGGCTTTTGCAGGCGGAAGAAATATCGTTGCTGGCTGTCCTGCTGCTGGTGGCGCTGGTGCTTGTCGTTACCACGCTTGTAGTGTGGGTGGAGACGGCGCAGCGGAAAATACCGGTGCAGTATGCAAAACGCGTTGTGGGGCGCAAGATGTACGGAGGCGCCAGCACGTTTTTGCCTATAAAGGTTGATCAGTCGGGAGTTATAGCCGTAATTTTTGCCATATCGCTTCTTTCCACACCGCTTACTGTAGCGCAGTTTTTTCCCGAGGCAACGTTTGCCAAAATAATAAATGACTGGTGGAACCGGTCTTCCTTAATATATGAACTTATATATGCCAGCCTGATAATTTTCTTCTGCTATTTCTATAACTCGGTTTCATTCAACCCGAAGGACCTTGCGGAAAACATGAAGAAATCCGGCGGATTCATTCCCGGCATAAGGCCAGGAGATCCCACGGCGCAGTATATAACAAAAATACTTGAGCGGGTAACACTTGGCGGCGCGGTATTTGTTGCGGCTATCGCCGTGCTCCCGGACTATATGCGGCATTTCTTGAATGCCCCGTTCTTTTTCGGCGGCACGTCGCTCTTAATCGTTGTAGGTGTTGCTCTCGATACGGTCGGCCAGATGGAATCCCATCTTATAATGCGCCATTATGAAGGGTTTATGAAAGACGGCCGCATAAAAGGAAGATGGTTTAACGTAAAATGAACCTGATACTTCTAGGGCCTCCCGGTGCGGGCAAAGGCACCCAGGCAAAAAAGATAGCTGTAAAATTCGATTTGCCCCATATTTCTACTGGCGATATGTTTCGCGAAACAGCGCAAAGCGGTTCGGAATTGGGTAAGCAGTTGCAGGGCTATATGTCGGCCGGAAAACTCGTGCCGGACGACGTAGTTATAGCGGTTGTCAGGCAACGGCTTTCCAGTGATGATGCCAAAAAAGGTTTTTTGCTTGACGGTTTCCCCCGCACTCTTGCTCAGGCCCAGGCGTTGGATAAGGCGTTGGCCGGGGACGGGAAAAAAATTGACGGCGTAATTTCGCTTACCGTTGATGCGGATGAAGTCGTGCGGCGGCTTTCCAGCCGGCGGGTATGCGTTGCATGCGGCGCCAGTTATAATCTTATTTCAAACCCGGCAAAAAAAGAGGATGTCTGCGATGCCTGTGGCGGCAAGGTTATACAGCGCGCCGATGACAATGCGGCCACTATCCGTAACCGGCTTGAAGTTTACCGTGAGCAGACCAGCCCGTTGATAGAGTACTATTCTTCAGCCGGCGTCGTGCGTGAAATTGACGGCATGCAGCCAGTCGAAGAGGTTTTTAAAAAGATTTGTGCAGTCATCAAATAGATCAGCTTCCGGGCAATCGCCGGATCGCACAATAGAGTTAAAGACATCCCGGGAAATAGATATTTTACGTGCCGCAGGCCGGCTGGCGGCAAGTGTGCTTAACAAGGTGCTTGGCGAAATACACCCCGGTGTATCTACCATGCGGCTTGATATGATTGCGGAAAAAGAAATTCGCTCTTTGGGTGCTGCCCCGGCGTTCCTGGGTTACCATGGTTTTCCGGCAACGCTTTGTGTTTCGATAAACAATGAACTTGTGCACGGCGTTCCGCGCCCGGACAGGATAATCAGGGAAGGCGATATCGTTACCGTTGACCTGGGAGTAATTCATAAAGGCTTCTACGGTGATACGGCGGCCACGGTTGGCGCAGGTAACATATCCGCCGAGGCGCAACGGCTTCTACGGGTAACCAAAGATTCCCTGGATAAGGCCATAGCGTCCATAGCGCCCGGCAGCCGGCTGGGCGACATGGGTTGGGCGGTTCAGAAAACGGCGGAGGCGGCGGGTTTTTCGGTGGTGCGCGATTATGTCGGCCACGGTATAGGCCGCAAGCTTCACGAAGATCCGGCGGTTCCCAATTTTGGCAGGCCTTCTACGGGTGTCCGGCTTGTTCCCGGGATGGTGATAGCGATAGAGCCCATGATTAATGCCGGTAGTTTCAAGGTGAAAACGCTTTCAGATGGATGGACTGTTGTAACCGAAGACGGGAAGTTGTGCGCTCACTTCGAGCACATGGTTGCCGTTACGGAAACCGGCTGCGAAGTGCTTACGGTAATATAGCGCTCGATAAGGAAAATAAATGGCAAAAGAAGAAAAGATAATGGTCGAAGGAAAAATACTGGAGTCCCTGCCGAACGCCATGTTCAGGGTGGAGATAGAAGGCGGGCACAAGGTGCTTGCGCATATCTGCGGGAAGATGAGAATGCACTACATAAAGATTTTACCCGGCGATAAGGTAAAATTGGAATTATCTCCCTACGATTTGTCGCGCGGCCGGATAGTGTACAGGGAAAAGTAACAGTAAGCCGGTGTTGGGAAATCAATGCCAATTTTGGAGTCATAAATGAAAGTCAGAGCTTCGGTTAAACCAATTTGTCAGAAATGTAAAGTAATTAAGCGCAAGGGCGTGACGCGAGTCATTTGTACGGATCCGCGACACAAGCAGCGGCAGGGATAGGTTGCCAAACGGCTAAAATATAATCGGAGGTTTTAAATGGCACGTGTTGCGGGAACGGATTTACCAAAAACAAAAAGATTGGACGTCGCATTGCGATATATTTACGGTATCGGCCCTGCGTTGTCGGATAAAGTAGTTAAAGAAGCCGAGATAGATCCTGCCAAGAGAGTTAAAGATCTTTCGGAAGCGGAAGTTAACAAGCTGACCAATATCATAAACAAGAATTTCAAGGTGGAAGGCGATTTGCGGCGCGAGATTCAGCAGAATATCCGTCGCTTGATGGATATCGCATCCTATCGCGGCTACCGCCACCGCCGCAATCTCCCGGTGCGCGGACAACGCACCAAAACCAACGCCCGCACGCGGCGCGGAAAACGTAAAACGGTAGGCGCATCGAAAGCGGCGGCAGCGGCGGCGCCCAAGGCATAAATTATCAACGATGAATCGGCGTAGCACGGAGGCTAATAATGACAGACGTTAAAAAGGCAGCAGCTCCACGGGGGAAAAGAAAGATACGCTTTAGCGGCGGACTGGCTAAGGCATATATACAATCTTCTTTTAATAACACGCTTATTACAATTACCGATGAAAGAGGCAACGCCATATCATGGTCCTCTGCCGGCAACTGTGGTTTTAAAGGCACGAAGAAGGGCACGCCGTTTGCAGCCCAGATGACCGCTTCCAATGCGGGGCGCAGGGCGGTGGACGCCGGCGTCAAACAGGTGGCCGTGCTGGTAAAAGGCCCCGGCCCGGGAAGAGAAACAGCGATCCGCGGATTGCAATCATCAGGGCTTATCATCACATCAATTAAGGATGTTACGCCGGTTCCGCATGACGGTTGCCGGCCGCCGAAACCGCGTAGAGTGTAGCGGGTGGCTGCAAAAAAGCCGTAAGCAAAAAAAATCAGATGCCGGAGGATAAATGTCACGTTATATAGGGTCGGTTTGTAAGCAGTGCAGGCGGGAACGGGAAAAGATGTTTCTTAAAGGCGAGCGTTGCACGACGAAGTGCACGCTGGAAAAGAAGCGCGGCAAGAATTTGCCGGGGCAGCACGGCGTATCTCGTTCCAAGATGTCAGAGTACTCTGTGCGCCTGCGTGAGAAGCAGAAAGCGCGCCGCGTTTACGGGCTTAACGAGGAGCAGTTCCGTCATTATTTTGCGCGTGCGGAACGCATGAAAGGGCTTACAGGTGAGAATCTGCTTAAGCTTCTTGAAACAAGGCTGGATAATGTGGTATATCGTTTAGGCATAGCCACTTCGCGCAAGCTGGCGCGCCAGATAGTAACGCACGGGCATGTCCGCGTCAATGATCGCAAGGTTGACCTGCCGAGCTACCAGCTTAAAGCCGGCGACAAGATAACGTTAAAAGAAGCCGCAAAAGAAAATATACAGGTAAAAAGATCAACCGAGCGGCCGGGTAATCTTCCCTCGTGGCTAAGTTTCGACAAAAGCAACATGACGGGGACGGTAGCCGGCATCCCGATGCCGGACGAGTTCGCGTTCCCCATCAGGAGCCAGTTGATAGTGGAATTGTATTCAAAATAATATTAAGTGATCAGGTAATATAGAGAGGTTATCGCATGAAAATGCCAGATTTGGAAAAATTACGCAAGTTTACTTTAGACGAGAAAACGGCCACTCCCTATTACGGCCGCTTTGTCGCCGAACCGTTTGAACGCGGTTACGGCCACACGATAGGAAACGCGCTTCGCCGTGTTCTGCTCTCAAGCCTAGAAGGATCGGCGATCACGTCGGTGCGCATAAAGGGAGCGTTGCACGAATTTGCCGTTATAAAAGGCATTAAAGAAGACGTCGCCACGCTTATCCTAAACCTTAAAAAAATAAGAATCAAGATGTTCACGCCCGGGACGGAACCGCTTTACCTGCATGTAAAAAAGGAAGGATTGGTAACGGCGACGGATATAGAGGCCAATCCCAATATCGAGATTCTTAATCCCGAGCAGCCTATTGCCATGCTGGATGCGGGCGCGGAACTTGAGATGGAAATGGAAGTATCGCGCGGCAAAGGCTACGTGCTTGCCGAGGAAAACAAGATGGGCAAACACCCGGCAAATACCATACTGCTGGATGCGCTTTTTTCGCCAATCATCAAAGTTAATTATGAAGTGGAAAATACACGCGTTGAACAGATCACGAACTACGACCGGTTGATTATCGAAATATGGACGGACGGTTCGGTTTCTCCCGCGGATGCGCTGGCATTCTCCGCAAAACTTATGCGTTCAACCCTTACCATCTTTACCGGCCCCGAAGTGGAAGCGCAGGTAGTCCCCGCGACGGAGCACCAGGAAGAGAAAATGAAAGAGTTGTTGAACCAGCCGATGACGATTCTGGATCTATCGGTGCGTTCGGCCAATTGCCTGCAATCGGCAGGATTAAAAACAATAGGCGACCTGATTTCAAAGCAGGAAGAAGATATAATGTCGTTTAAAAACTTCGGGAAACGCTCCATGCAGGAAATAAAAGAAAAACTTTCCGAACTCGGGCTTTCACTGGGTATGAAGGAAGGTGAGCAGGCATGATTAAGAATTACGGCGGACGGAAACTTTCGGTAACCTCAAGCCATCGGCGTTCCATGCTGCGTAATATGGCGACTTCCCTGTTTCAACACGAAAAGGTTGAAACTACGCTTGCGCGCGCAAAAGAGTTGCAGCGCTACTCGGAACGGATACTTACAACGGCGCGTGCAAACGATATAAACGCGCGCCGCGCGGTGGATGGCGAGATAAAAGATAAAGTGGTGCAGAAAAAGATTTTTGACGTGCTTGTTCCGCGCTACATGAGCCGGCATGGCGGTTGCACCCGGGTTTTTAAATTGGGCATACGCCGCGGCGACAATGCGCAGACCGCGCTGGTGAAACTTGTAAGCTAGCAATTGGCGGCCTTGCGAAAAGGTAACGAATGTTTAATTATTTCTTCAGCCTCTTTTCCAATGACATGGGCATAGACCTTGGCACCGCTTCGGTGCTTGTCTACGTGAAGGGACAGGGCATTGTGTTGCGCGAACCGTCGGTGGTTGCAATAGAGCGCGACACTAAAAACGTGCTTGCAATCGGCGCGGAGGCAAAACGGATGCTGGGAAAAACCCCGGCCAATATTATTGCGGTGCGGCCGTTGCGCAACGGCGTGATAGCGGATTTTGAAGTAACCGAGCAGATGATCCGCTACTTTATCAAGAAAGTGCATAATCGGCGCAGCCTGCTGCACCCGCGCATAGTAATCGGCGTGCCGTCCGGTATCACGGAAGTTGAGCGGCGCGCGGTGCGTGAATCGGCGGAACAGGCCGGCGCGCGCGAAGTGTACCTTATAGAAGAACCGATGGCCGCGGCTATCGGCGCGAATATTCCCATACAGGAGCCCGAGGGCAACATGATCGTGGATATAGGCGGCGGCACTACGGAAGTGGCCGTTATATCGCTGGGCGGTATGGTGGTTTCAAAATCTATTGACGTAGCCGGTGACGAGATGGACGAGGCGATCGTCCAGTATTTCCGGCGCAAATATAACCTTTTAATCGGCGAAAATACGGCCGAAGACGTGAAGATCAAGATCGGGTCGGTGTTCCCTTTGCCTGAAGAAACAAGCATTGAAGTAAAAGGGCGCGACCAGGTAACCGGCCTTCCGAAAACGATTTCCATTACATCCGAAGAGGTGCGTTCCGCCCTTGCAGAGCCGACCAAAGCGATCATAGAGGTTATCAAAAACACGCTGGAAGAAACGCCGGCGGAACTTTCTGCCGACCTCGTGGATCGCGGGATAGTGCTTGCCGGCGGTGGATCGCTTCTTCGCGGGTTCGCGGAACTGCTTTCCCAGGAAACAGAGTTGCCCGTAAATCTTGCCGAGGATCCGTTGACATGCGTTGTCCGCGGCACCGGCAAGTACCTCGAAGAGCTTGACAACCTGCGCCACGGCAAAAAGAGCATCATCTAACGACGGCCGTTAAATGATCTGTGGAATTATGGATCAAGATTTTGTTACCCACCGCCAAGGCAATTATCTTTTTATCTTCCTGCTTGCCATAAGTATTCTGCTTCTAACCACCCATGTTACCGAATATGTCCGCGGGATAAAGAACTTCCTTTTTTATATCCTTATGCCGGCGCCTTCGTCGGCCGCGCGATTGGTCAACGCCAACCAGAAAATCAGTGCAACTATCGGAGAGCTTGTAAGCGTTCACAGGCAGAACGTTGAGTTGACGCGGCAACTGGAGCGTTTTTCTTCCCTTGAAAACGATTACCGCCAGGTTATTGCGGAAAATGCGCGGTTGCGCGCCCTTGTTTCGTTTACGCCGCCGGCTCAAAAAAAGACGCTGGCCGCGCAGGTGGTTTTGCGAGAGCCGGGAAGCTGGTTTCAGTGGCTTGTTATAAATCGCGGCAAAAGCGACGGGGTCATTATTGATTCGCCGGTGATTGTATGGACGGATGACGGCCCTGCCGTATTGGGGAGGGTAGGCGAATTGTTTGAGCATTCCGCCAAGGTAGTGCTTATTTCAAGCGTTCTTTCCGCGCTGCCCGCCATGTCCGCGGATTCGCAGGACGATGGACTCCTTGAAGGGCAAAATGGCGGGACTATGAAATTAAGTTACCTTGCCGCAAACGGGAAAATAGCAGTGGGAGACAAAATAGTTACCAGCCCATTAAGCGCGATATTTCCGGCAGGCATAGCCGTAGGAAAGGTGTTAAGGATAACCCCTTCGAGTGACGCGCATTTCCAATCGGCCCATGTAGAACCCCGTGTAAATTTCAATGCCTTGCGAGAGGTTACGGTGCTGGTTACGGACTAGACGATGCGAAGGATGATATATTACGGCATTATTTTTTTAGTGGGTATTATACTCCAGTTCGGTTGGAGCCAGTTTCTCTCATTTGCGGGGCTTGTTCCGAATGTCATAATAATACTGTTGATGTTCGTGGGGCTCACGTGCGGGCCGGTGCCGGCGCAAGTGCTGGGGTTCCTTTGGGGATTGTCATGGGATGCGTTATCCCTTGACCTGTTTGGAACCCACGCGTTGCTTTTTACCATCCTCGGCTATCTCTCGGGACAGTTAAGCCATAAGTGGAACGAGGGCAAGGTAATAAATCAGATGGCGCTTACATTGTTTGCAAATTCTTTTTTCTGGGTGGGCACATTTGTGATATACCAGGTGTTTGCGCCGGGTGAATTTAAATTCAAGGTGAACTATATTATGGTGGTACAACCTTTTTATACCATGCTGGTTGCGCCGGTGTTATTTAAAATAGGCGAGGAGTTTATGATTTACGCACAAAGAAACGGGTCGTTGGATTAATAATATATGGTTTGGCAACAGGAACATCGCCTTTCATACCAGGATTATCTTGAGAAGTACCGGGCGATAGTTTATTTATTCATAGGGCTTTTTTTGTTTTTGTCGTTGCGGTTGTTTCATCTGCAAGTCATACGCGGCAAACATTATCGCACAGTCTCAGAGCAGCAGCGCACGCAGATAATACTCGAGCGCGCGCCGCGCGGCGTAATTTATGATTACAAGGGCAAGGTTATTGTCGGGAATAAAACGTCGTTCGTAGCCCTGTTCTACCCGTTCAGCCAGGAGATGTCGCCTCCGCAGGAGACGATAAAATGCCTTAAAAACATCCTGCCCGATAAGAACCTGGCGGCACGCCTTACGCAAGGATGGCGCAGCGGGCAGGTTGTGCGCCTCGCGCAGGACCTCGGGCGCGAAGAGATGTTCCGCTTGCAGGAGCAGCGGCTGATGCTGCCCGGCATCTCCGT
Organism: Elusimicrobia bacterium RIFOXYA2_FULL_50_26; assembly: GCA_001800355.1. Taxonomy (GTDB): domain Bacteria; phylum Elusimicrobiota; class Endomicrobiia; order Endomicrobiales; family XYA2-FULL-47-53; genus XYB2-FULL-50-12. The sequence goes on along the minus strand of MGVF01000131.1, from coordinate 2,749 downwards.
TATACGCGAGGCTCGCAGGGATTATCGTTCGCCGGAAGTAAACGCTCACCTGGTGGGATACCTCAGTGAAATATCCAAAAAAGAGCTTGAGAGAATGGGCCACGACGGTTATAGATCCGGCGATTGGGTCGGCCGCACCGGCCTTGAACAGCTTTATGACAGCGCTTTACGCGGCCAGGACGGCGGTTGGCAGATAGAGGTGGATGCCTACGGCCGCCAGACGCGGCTTGTTCGCCATATAAGCTCTACAATAGGCAACAGCCTTCATACTACGATAGATGCGCGCTTGCAGGAAGTCGCCGCCCGGGCGTTAAAAGAGTCGCCGACGGGGCGGGGAGCGGTGGTTGGTATTGATCCGCGTTCGGGTGCGATACGGGTGCTTGTTTCCATGCCCGGCTTCGACCCTAACGTTTCCTTCCAGCCGGAATTTGCCGGTTACATGAATGATAACAGCCTGCCTATGTTTAATCGCGCGGTGCAGGCGCTTTACCCACCCGGCTCAACGTTCAAGATTATTACTTTCGCCGGAGCGCTTTCCGAAAATAAGGTAAACATCAAACATTCCTATACATGCAACGGCAAGTATACTTTCGGCAATAAGACCTTCAAATGCTGGGAGAAGAAGGGGCATGGAACGGTATCATTATCTCAGGCGCTGGCAAGGTCGTGCAACGTTTATTTTTACCAGCTTGGTTTGCGCACGGGGCCGGATATTTTGCAGCAGCTTGCCCGTAAATTTCAACTGGGCCAGATCACCGGGCTTGACGTGTTGTCGGAAAAGGCGGGCCTTGTACCGGACACTGAATGGAAACAAAAGAAGATGCACGAGTCCTGGCATCCCGGCGATACCATAAACATGGCTATTGGCCAGGGGCCGCTGTGGGTAACGCCGCTGCAAATGGCGTCTTTGATCAGTGCGGTGGCAAACCGCGGCACAATGTACCAGCTTCATATAGTGGATTCTATAGTATCGCCGGCCGGTGAGACGGTATATTCTTTCCAGACCCGCAAGAAGGCGGAGGTCAAGTTGTCCGAATATGTGTGGCAGGCGCTGGCATCGGCCATGGAAGATGCAGTATGCAGCGGCACGGCACGCGCCTGTTATTTTCCCGATTTGCAGGTAGCGGGCAAGACCGGCACGGCACAGAACCCGCATGGCCGCGACCATGCATGGTTTGTATCCTATGCGCCTGCCGTCAACCCGGAGCTTGCGCTTGCCGTGATAGTGGAAAACGGCGGAAGCGGCGGCGGCGTGGCGGTGCCGATAGCGCGTCGGATTTATGAGGCGGCTTTCAACATTAACACCGGTGGCGCCATAAAAGCGGATGCCGGCGCCTGGGAAGAAGGCGTCGAAAAACCATTGGCAGGCGATAACGTCGAAGTTTCAACAACCCCGGCCGCGGCCGGTAAAAGGCAACAATAATGCAGAGGCAGGGCGAAGAAAAAACATTATTGCACAGGTTTGCGGAGAATCTCGACTGGCTTCTTATGTTGTCGTTTGCATTCCTGCTTGCCACGGGAATAATGGCTATATATTCCGCGACGTTGCATTACGGCAACCCGGGCAAATTTTTTGCCACGCAACTTGCCGCGGTTGCAATCGGCATTGCGGGGCTGGTGTTTTTTACGAGCTTAAATTACCAGATTTTCCGGCCGCCGACATACATTATCTATGGATTCTCAAGCGCTATTCTTATGTCGGTTCTATTGTTCGGTTCCACCGTTCGCGGCACAAAGGGGTGGTTCAATCTCGGGTATTTTTCTTTCCAGCCCGTCGAGATAGCAAAACTGCTTTTCATACTTGCGCTGGCGGGTTACCTGGACAAGCACTGGCGCGACATAAGGCGCTGGACAAAACTTGTTGCGCCGCTTGCGCTTCTGCTGGGGCAGGTAGGCCTTATACTGATGCAGCCGGATTTTTCGTCAACCCTTGTTTATTTTCCGGTTACGCTTATACTATTATATGTTATAGGCGCGGAATCGTTATACCTGCTTGCGCTGATATTTTTTGGCGCAATTGCGGTGGGAATACCGTTGCTTGCCACTTTTTTTAAACTCCAGCCCGCGCTTCTTACGGCACACCCGGTGCTAAAGTACCTGGTGGCGGCAACGCACGGCGGCCTGCCGGCGGTTCTAATCCTGGCCGGGATAGTGGCGGCGCTGTTTATTCTGTGGTGGTTCCTGCGCCAGATGCGCATTCATGTGCCGTTTGTAACGTTTGCGGTGGTGGCAGGCATAATCGTGGCGGGTAGCGCATCGTCTGCGGTCGTGCAGAAATCACTTAAGGATTACCAGCGTAAGCGGCTGATAGTTTTTTTAAATCCGGACATAGACCCGCTTGGCTCGGGGTATAATATAATCCAGTCCAAGATAGCAATTGGTTCAGGGCGCTTTCTGGGCAAGGGATTATTTTCCGGCACCCAATCACAGTTGGGTTTTTTGCCCGAGCAGCATACGGATTTCGTGTTCTCGGTTATCGGCGAGGAGACCGGTTTTTTCTTTACCGAGCTTGCGATAATGGCATATTTCATACTTGTCTGGCGGGCAATGGTGGTGGCGCGCGAGGCCCGCGACAGGTTCGGCTCGCTTGTGGCCACAGGGATAGCCGCCATGTTTGCATTTTATGCCGTGATAAACATAGGCATGGTAATGGGTTTGATGCCCGCCACCGGCCTGCCGCTTCCGCTTTTGTCCTACGGGGGATCGAATATGACCTCATCGCTCTGGGCGATCGGAATACTTCTGTCAG
>MGVF01000130.1 GCA_001800355.1 Elusimicrobia bacterium RIFOXYA2_FULL_50_26 | reverse complement strand
TTCTACTCTCATCTTGCATTGCTTCCAAATGCTTTTGCTTTGAGAAAATTACCGAATTTACGCATAGTATAAAAGCAAATCAACGCAATGTCAACGCCTTTTTGCACAAACTTTTCAGGCGATAAAATATGATGTAGTCAAAGAACCGCGTATTTAAGGAAAAAAAGTTAACGGTTTTGTAGGGAATAAGACGAGGAGCAAAGCAATCGCGCCGTCTTACAACAGGCCTGCATTATAACAACAAGCACAAGGCGCAGGGACAGATAATGCCCTGCGCCTCGTGCTCAAAACAATTGACTAATTACTCGGCGCGACGTTTGTTTCATCCGTTATTTTGTCTGTCGAATCGCTAAACAAAGCTTTAATCTGTTCGCCGAATGTCTTTACAACTGCGATTACTATTACGGCAATCAAAGCAACAATCAACGCATACTCCACCATCCCCTGCCCGCTTTCGTCATTCAAGAATCTCTTAAACATATTTTTTCACCTCCTAAAATGATGGTCTGAAGCCGACGCCCATTAGAATATTGAATACATTCACCGTATCATCCGCATTTATAGTGTTATACCTGATAGATAGGTCGAGATCAACTTTTTCGCTTGCTCTGTAACGAATTCCTCCGCCAAGCGTTGAGCCAAAGTATGTTTTTGTTTCGCTTGATTCAAGCGTTAACCCCGGCATTGTCATGGAAAGCGCCGATGTTACAAAATGAAATCCAAGCCCTCCAATCACATACGGATAATACTCTCCGGTTTTAATTGCGGTAGTGTCTCCAAGGCCGTATTTCACCAATCCCATCAAGGGTATAGAAGTAACCGTGTATTTCGCTGTCAAATCTGAGCCAAGAACATCTGACAGGCTATACAATGGCATGTAGCCTGATTCGATACCGTATTTAAGATTTTCATCATCGGGGTTAGTGGTAAGCGCCTGCACAAGGATCTCAATTTTACCCTTTGTTGCGCTGCCATTAATCATGGCGATAGAGTTTAGTAAATAACCATATCCCAATGAACCTGTCAAATCAACTTCCACGGCAAACGATGCCGAACTACCGAGCATTACTGCTAAAACAGCCATTGCTATTTTTTTCATTTTACTCTTCCTTTTCCATTTAGTTCGCGGCCTGCTAATCCAATCACCTCCTATCATTTAAAACAATGAGTTTCCCAATTTTTTCTCGTTATTTCACTCCTGTGCCGGCGAGGACTTCGGCGTGGGCGGAGACTGTTATTTTATCGGGCAGGTTCGGCCCCGGGATGAATGTGTTCCATGCGGAGAATATCGGCGGCGATTTAAATTCGTATGCAAGATGGACGGATGAAAGATGATCGGCCGGGTTTAAGAAATTGTCCTGTAGTGCGTCCAGGTCGCCAAGCGAATTTATGGAATCAATATCCAGGAATGTTTCTTTTTTTATGATGAACTTCAAGTTATCCGGATTAAGCTTGCGGCCTTTGTTATCCTTGTTGCAGAGATAATCTTTAAGCTCTTCCTCTATTTGGGCTTCGTTCATATTCGAGTAATAGATCATGTCGGTGCCGTATTTTGAGGCCATCACCAGTTGCTGGCGCGTAAGCACGATGCGCGAAAACCAGGTGATCATCGAAAAAACTATGACGATAACCGGTATCATCAATATGCTTTCAATAAGTGTCTGTCCCCTGGAGTTTTTCATAGGTTAGTGCTGCAAGATGTATCCTACCGGCACAAGCTGCGCGTACCAGCCGTCATCTTTAGAGTCGCGATATGCATCAATGTTTTCGCGGATATTTTCGCCCCTGTACGGTTTTTGCTTAACGATAAAGCCGGGACCGGGGGCGTTCTGCGCTTTGTTATAATATGCCGCCGAAGCAAGCGTCGTTATCTTCGGCCATTCGATTCCCGTCCATTTGCCCAGTATTGGGAAACCTTTGTTTGCATGCGCGTTTGCTGCCAGCGTTGCCTTGATTGTTAATTTCTTCCTGTGGAAAGTATTTGCATCGGCGTAATACCATGCTTTTTGCCCCCCCTTGCCGGGTAACTTATATGGAAAAACAAAGTGTAGATGACAGGCCGGTACAAACGGATTGGGCGGTATGCTGAAACCGATATGTTCCGCGCCATAGTAGTTAATCAATATTTCGTTATTTTTTGTCTTATTTCTTTGAAGCCCCAGCGCCCGGAAATGCATGCCGGAAATTTCATTCAAGTCGCCAAGATCAACTCCCGCTTCTTCAACGCCGGCCAGTAGGGGATGCGTAGTTATCACTTTGATGTCCTTGTTGTGCCTTCGGCCGACTTCCTCGGAAACCCTGGCTGTTTCCCATGGCCCTACGCGTGCCACAATGTTTTCCTGAAAAGTTATCAGCGCATCCACCTGCGCGCGCATTGCCGTCGCGCCGGCAGATATTCGTTGCATAAAGAAAGGGCGCGTCCCGAAACTACAGGCGCGCACGCCGAGTATCACATCCAATGTTGATGCTTCGCATGAAACGTTATCCATTATGCATTGCGGGATGAGGGGCGCTATGACACAGGATGCGTAGCCTCCGCCGCCTATGCCCATCAGGCCGACCGGGTGTACCGCTCCGAGTCCCAGCACCGGCAGCAGGAAAGAGCCGTCGTAGAGTGTGCGCGCTATCATTTCGTTGGTTTTTGCGAGCAGGTTTAAGGTGCGCGCCTGGTTTGTGGCGGCCGATAGCGCGGCATTATCCGCCGCTATTTGAAGCGTCATGCGGTCGGTGAGCATCTTGGAGATGTTTAATATCATCGTCCATGATATAACCAGCACCAATATCATGACCAGTATATATGGCAGCGCCTGGCCCGGGTTAAAATGGATCCTCATCATATCCTTTTGCGCCCTTGTATGCCCGTTTGTAATACGGTTCGTCGGGTGATTTTATCATGCGGCTGGATGCCGTATTCTGCATTACGTTTATTCCGCCGCTTAAAAAACCGGCGTTACCAACCGGGTTGAGAAGCGAGCCAAACATTATTTTATTTAAGTATCTTATTTCAATGCTGCGGCGCACCAGCGTTCCGCCGGATTCGTAAACGCCGGCTTCCTTTTCTCCGTCGCTCTCATAGAATGATGCGAGTTCAGGCAAAAATGAAGGCCGCTCGAAGGATACATGCGGCAAAAACAGCGCTATGGCGGCAAGCTGGATTTTCATCTTCACCGCGTCGGTTCCGCCCTCGGTAACCACGGCAATCCGGTTTACGGTAAACGCCGCCTCGTTTGCAATGAGGTTGTTTATCACCAGTATGCAAAGCTGTAGCGAGGCAAAAAGAATTGCCGTCAGCATGAAAATAATAAGAGCGGATTCGATCAGCGCCTGGCCTTTTGATGCCCGCATTATTTTACCGTAAAGCGCGCCTTTTGGGTTGCCGTCTGGAAGCCGACGATGTCTGTTACAAGCAGTGTTGCGGTGAAGCGCCCGGGTTTAATGTTTTCAATGCCTTGAAGCGAGACCTCGTTGATAAATTTTACGGGTTTTTCCGCGACCGTCTTTTTTACGTCAAGCACCGACGGCTTGACAAGGACAATGGCGCCTTTCTCGTCCTGCACCATGATGTCCTGCCTTATCCAGAAATATTGGCTGCCGGCAGAGTTCATTGCGGTGATGTTGTTTACGTCGTACGTAATCCATATTTTTTCATTTAAGGCAAATTCAACCCGCGGTGTTTCCAGGCCTTTTTCACCTGCACCGACGGTAATGTCTGTAATTGCAAAGGAATTCGCATCATGGTTGTATTTCCTGCACGAGCTTAGAGTCAACCCTATTGCAGTTGCAAAAATTAAAACAACAATTTGTGAGCGCTTCATGGTAAATATCCTTTCTTGTTTACGTTAAAATATGGCGCCGGCTGCGTCCTTTACTAAATTCACGCCGTTTTGAACCTGCTTGCGCGTTTTATTCGCCTGGTCAATCTGGTTTTGCAAATTGTCAATCTTTTTCTGCCAGTCGTCTATCTTTCCGCTGTAATCGTTCCTGACCGTGGTAATCTGCTGCTGGTATGTTTGCACGGTGTCATTCATCAGGCTGGTGGTTGCGTCAATATTATCGGTGTAGAGTTTCGTTGTCGAGTCAACTTGTGCTTGCAGCGCGTCAACCTTCGATTGGAAGCCGGAAACATTTTCGTCAAACGAGAGTTGTGCGTCATCAATGGCCGCCTGGCAGTTGCCTACGGTGGCGCTGGCAATGTTTCTTGCCTGATCAATTTGTCCCTGGTATTTTTCCACCGTGGTGCTTATTTCTTTCTGGGCGCTGTCTGCGGCCGATTGCAGGGAATCAACTACGCCTGCCGCTTTTGCCGTTGCCTCGGATATGCGTTGACGATTTAATGCGACGGTGGCATCCAGGGAGAGCTGTGCGTTATCTATCCCGTCCTGGTATGTTTTAACCGTATTTTTTAACCCCGCCCTGGCTTCATCAATGTTTTGATGGCCAGCTTTAATGACGGTTTCCAGGCCTTTCTCCGCATCCGTAATCTTTTTCTGGTAACCGTCAACGGTGGCATTCAGGTTTTTTTGAAGCGCATTAACCTGCGTTTCATATTCGTTTACGGTGCTTTCCATGCTTGCCCGGGCGTCATCTATTCCGCACTGGTATGTTTTCACGTTCTCGCGCAATAAATCCTGGGCATTATCAATTCCCTTCTGAAAACGCGCTTTTTCTTCCTGCGTTTTGGCGCAGGCCTCGCCAATTTTTGCTTTGTATTCGCCGATGGTTGTTTCAAGCGCGGCTTGAGCCGTGTCAATGCCGGCCTGTAATCCCGCCGTAGTTTTATCCGTTTCGTTTTTTACGGCATTTATATTGTCCTGCAATGAACCGACGAGGGTCTCGGTTGTTTTTTGCGCGCGCTCGATTTCACCGTGCAGCGCCGCTATTCCGGTGCTAATGGCCGAGGACTCGGATTTTAAGCTGTTCTGAAAAGCGGCGATGGTTTCCTTTGCATCCGCCTGCGCGCGGTCCACTTCCGCCTGGTATCCGGCCACCGTTGCCACCATGTTTTTGTTTGCCTGTTCAAGGCCGCTCTTTGCGCCGTCCATGGCCGATTCCAAAGCGGTGTTTGCGGCGGTAACTTCATTTTTCAATTGCTGCGAAACGTTCGCAAGCGATTTCTGCGTTTCGTCTATCTTTGCCTGCCATTGGCCGATGTTTTGCCGGGCGGACTCGCGGGCTTCGTCAATTTTTTTGCGGTAGTTTCCGGTTTCGGCGGTAATGGTTTTCTCGAAGGCATCAATTTTTTCACGATAGCCGTCAACTGTTTTGTTCACAAGCTGTTGCTGCTCGTCAATGCTGTGCTGGGCATTATCAACAGTTTCCCGTATGGAAGCGTGCGTTTCGTCAATCGTTTTTTGGAAACGGCCTATCTCATTACCGGCATTATTGTTGGCCGTCGTAATTTTTTCCTGGAGCAGGGAAATATTTTTATTCATTTCACCCATGGTTTCGTCCGCGCTTTTCCGGAAGTAGTCGGCCTGGCGGTTAACCTCGGCAAAGTCCTGGTCAATTCTCGTTTGAAGCCGGCCGATCTCTTCCGTAATCTTGTGAACTGTTTCACTGTCGGTTGCATTCTCAAGCTGCTGGCGCAGTTCGGTTGCCTGTTGCTG
>MGVF01000129.1 GCA_001800355.1 Elusimicrobia bacterium RIFOXYA2_FULL_50_26 | reverse complement strand
GTATAAGATTCATGAACACCTGCTTTAACTGTTGCTCTACCGCAGCCACCGGCGGAAGCGAAGCGCCGCACTCCTTTATAACCTTTATATTGCGCCGCAGCGCCTCATATTGAACAAGTTCGAAAAGCTCGTCTATAACCTTGCCGATTTTTACCGGTTCGAAATCCAGGCTGGATTCCTTGCCGAAATCCACAAGCTGGTTTAGCACCGCCTCAAGCCTGTCTATCTCCTGCGGGACTATGGCGCTGAATTTTTCCCTGAACACGGTATCGTTAAAGCGTTTCTCCATCAGCTGGCTGAACGTTTTTATGGAAGACAGCGGGTTCTTTATCTCGTGCGCGAGGCTCGACGCAAAAGTTCCAAGCGCTGACAGTTTATCCGCCTGGTGCAGGCTTTTTTCAAGCTCTCTCATGCGCGCGGAAAGCTGATCGTTTTCTATGGCTATGGCCGCCTGACCGGAAAGCGTCATAAGAAGCTCTATATCCTCGCTTGTGTAGGCATCCTCCGAAAGTTTTGCTCCGAAATTCATCATGCCGACCAACCTCTTCTTGTTTATAAGCGGAATAACAAGCATTATGCCCCTGTCCCGCAATTGCGGAAACGAAGACTCCTCGTGTGCCGCGAGGTTAAGGGCGGATGCATGCTTATTGAGCCATTCCACGGGCGCATCCGCCTCGCGGAGTTCAAAACGCAATATCTCCTCGTCTTTTCCGGTACAGTACCTGGTCTCATACGTTGCCCTGTCCGGGTTGTATATCATTATGCACCCCCTGAAGATGTGCATGGTTTCCGTCACGTTGTTTACAAGCAGCCGGAATAAAAGCTCAAGGTCAAGTATTGAAGTGATGTCCCGGCTGAAATCGCTCAGCGTTTTATGATAATCGTACTTGTCCTTGAAAAACAGCTTGTCTACCGCCAGTTGAATCCTGCTGCGCAACGGCAAAAAAATGAGCGCTATGACTATTCCGCCCAGAGCATTGGTAAACCAGTTGCCTGCGCGTGTGCCTAATATTCCGGCCGAAATACCTACAGTTATTGCGTAAACGCCGATTACCGACAACGTAAGTGCGGCATAGATTATACCTTTGCGGATTATTACTTCTATATCCATCAACTGGTGCTTGATAATGGCATAGGAAACTATCAGGGCGTAAAGAATTATGCCGATACCGCCCATCGGGTAAACACTGTGTCCCAGCCCGAAAAGCGTATTTGATACAAGCCCCAAAAACAACGCTATACTGCTGCCGGCAAAGAAGTACTTTAACTGCTGGCGCTCCCGCACGGACGCAAGCCTGCCGTATGCCCTGAAAATAAAAAATAAACCCCAGCCGCCCCAAAACCCGAGGTTGACTAAAGTTGCGATATAGCGTTTGCCGATTTTCGGAAAATACGACAGTCCGCGGCTTACAATACCTTCGTCGAAAAAGCCCGTATAATTAAGCAGGCTGAGCGCCGCGGCAATGGTAAAGGAAACATAGACAAGCCTTATGTTTTTGCCGGTATCGCTTTTTGCAAGCGCGAGCATGAAGTAAAAAATGGAAGGCGCAAGGAAGAAATACCCCGGGCGCAAAAAGCGTATCCAGTGGCCGGCGCCATGCTCATCGGTTATAATATAAAGCCCGAAAACTGACAACGTCCACAAGGCGACACAGAAACACAATATCGCAAATGCCCTGTTTATTTTTATCTGCCTGCCGTTGGAGTAAACAAATCCGGCCAGGAACATATTCGTCACGGCGGCGGCAAGCCAGGAAATGGAATGCGGCCGGCCGTAAGCGAAATAACCGCCAAACGCCGATGCAAAAACAAGAATAATATAATAAATATGCATACGCGCATTATACTAAATTTGTCATTGTTCTCTCTATATTTTCGTTAATCGTTGCAACCATGCCGTTTATTTTCTCGTAATCTCCGGACAAAAACCATTGCCGCGCGTTGTCCCTGAACTCGCGCGCGGTTGTGCCGGCGTATGTCGCCAGCAGAGCGGTATCGGTTGTTACCTGGGTCAATATGCCCTGGCGTTCAATGTCGCGATTGAACGCGCCGGCTTCCTGGAGTATTGAATCCATGGATTTACCGTCAATGGTAAGATACGGGAACGACGGCAAAAGGTTGGGCGGGTAAAGCAGCTTCATCTTATAGAACATGGCGTGTTCCACATATTTTTTGCGGTCGGGGATGACGATGTTATACTTTTCCGCGTCCGTGTCCCAGGCCGTGCCGGGAACCACGACGGGCGGCTCGGCTATAATCGAATCCGGCATAACGTCCGCAAGCAGGCGCAGCGTATCCTGCTTGGATTGCCCGGTTTCACCCGGCGCAGGAACTATAACGCTGCCTGTTACGTGAATGCCCGCCTCCTTGCAGGCCTTCATTTTTTCCCGCAGCTGCTCCACCTTAACTTTTTTGTTCATAACCTTATCAAGCATTTCCTGATTTCCCGACTCTATGCCGAACCAGAAACCGAAACAGCCGGAACGCTTAAGCAGGGCAAACTCCTCCCGGCTTACAGCTACGCCTGAATTCGCAAACCCGATATAGCGCACGTTAAGGTTGCGCCTGATTATCTCGCGGGCGATCTCAAGGGCAAGCGGCATGGGCGTGTTGGAACCGGCAAAACGGAACACGTTGCTGCCGTGCTTCGACATAATGCGCTCCATTTCATTTACCACCCCGGTTGCCGATTTCATTCTCCATTTACCGCCGCTTTTTGCGGGATGCAGGCAGAATGCGCACTTGTTGGGGCAGCCGCGGCTTTCGTCGGTAAGATAGAATTTCAGTTTCTTATTGCCCTTCATGGCAGGGTAAACGTCCTCGTCATAAACCGGCGCGGCAAGAGCGTTAAGATCGGCGATTTCGCGGCGCGGCGTTGAGCAGGCAACGCCTCTTTTCCTGTAAAGCAGGTTGGGTATATTCTCAAGCACGCGCCTGCCCATAACGTAATCGGCAAGCTGCACTATAACCTCTTCGCCTTCTCCGCATACAAGGACGTCGAACATATCGGCGCATTCAAGTATCTTTTCGCCGAACCAGTCCACGTGCGGCCCGCCGGCAAAAACAGGAAGGGCGGGAAAATTCTTCTTCAACTCGCGCGCTATCGTCATTGACCCCTCGAAGCCGTCGCCCATCCAGAGTTTGAAACCTACAAAATCAATGTTGTTATTCCTGATGTATGCCGCAATATCGCGCGCTATGTCTCCAACGTTTACGCTTTTGCGCTTCTCTATGGCATAGTCAATGGAATGAAACTGCTCCATGTCGGCCGGCGAGGGCGCGGAACCGCCTTTTATATCGCGCATTATGCGCTGCAACACTTCCTGCAGGCGATCTTTGTATTCATACGGGTATAGCGCCTTGACGGTATCGGCCGTGGCGTAATCGAGTATGCGCGTCCTGTGGCCTGCGGCCAGCAGCGCGCCCGCAAGGTTTGCAAGCCCGTTATCCGGCACAAGCATCCGCGGCGCCGAAGGAAATCCGGCAAAATTTACCAGCAAACTGTTAGTTGACATTAAAATCCTCCAATTATTTACCAGGGATAAACAACACGATTCCCGCTCATCTTAACCCTCTCCCCGGCGGGGCTTGATCGTCGGCGAATCGTTTCCTCTCCCCATCGGGGAGAGGATTAAGGTGAGGGGGAGCTAAATGTTCTGTTACCGAAGACTTCCCCCTCATCCTGGCCTTCTCCCCGTCGGGGAGAAGGGACTTATGTATCATCGCAAGTTGGCGGGGTCAGGCGCAATGACGGCAGAAGCGCTCCGGTGTTTTTACGGTAATCGTCGAACTCCCTGCCGAACTCTTTTTGCAACACATTATCTTCCAGTCGTATCCTGACGTACAATAATACCGAATATCCCGCGACAACCCAGGCCAGCGTATACCAGGCATTGGCCACAAGCGGTATGGTCAGCATTTCGAATACGGTGCTTAAATAACCCGGGTGGCGCAATATCTTAAACGGCCCACTTTTTATAAGCTCATGATCTTTGCGTATTTCGATATGCACGCCCCAGTATTTCCCCAACCCGGCCGCGGAAACGTATTTTAATGCAAACCGGATAACCGCGCAGCAAAAACCCAGCCCCACCGCCACGGGATTTATAACTCTTTCGATCATCAAAAATTCCGCCGCCGCGCTTGCATTAACCGCGACATAAAAAATAATGCATACCGGGAAAAGCCAGGGGTAATAAACAATGCCCTTCTTTCTCCATCGCCGGTAATACGCCATCTCCGCAAGCGTAAGCACATTGATAATTACAAGAAAATAGAAGAAATACATATTTTCACGTTTCCCCTGATTATCGTCGGTGCCTCGTTTCCTCTCCCCATCGGGGAGAGGATTAAGGTGAGGGGGAGCTAAATGTTCTGTCCCCCAAGACTTCCCCCTCATCCTGGCCTTCTCCCCGAGGGGGAGAAGGAATTTATGTATGGCCGCAAGCCACGTAAGGGAGATGGTGTGGCGGCATTTTTTCAACAGCCGGCCGCGTGGGCATTCATCAGCTTTGACTGCATTTTTGCAAAAATTTCATTTGAACCCGCCGGGTTATTGCTCCCGGGGCGCGAATAACACGCGGAATACAACTGCAACAGGCAGGCGTAAAACTTTTCAAGCGGCAGCTTCGTGGGAAGCACGGGATGCACGAAATCGTATAACTCGTAATTATGGGTGGTCAGCTCTTTAAATTTCTGTTCGTAAAGGTCTGTTCCCGGAAGGGGGGTTAACACCGTAAATATCGGTTGCGTCAGGTTCATCGAAGCGACGTAGGATGCCAACTGGTCAAAATCCTGTTCAGTGTAATCCGGTTGAATTATAAAATAGGCTGCGATCTCCACGCCATTACGGTGCAGTATGCGTATGGCTTCTTCGTTGTTGCGCACGTTGTTTGCCTTGTTTAACCCGCGCAACTCGCTGTCCCGGAACGATTCCATACCTATTAATACCAGCTCCATGCCTACGCGCTTCCACTGCTCGATAAGCGAAGGATGGCGGACAACGGTGTCGGAACGGGCGTACAATTTATATGTTTTCTTTATGCCGCGCTCGCTTATCAATTCCGCTATTTTGCGCGCGCGCGGCACGTCATGCAAGGCATTATCTTCGGCAAAATCAATAAAATCCTCGGCTATGGTTTCAAGCTCGCCAACCACCGATTCAGGGCTGCGCACCATGTAACGGCCGCCGGATATTTTCCATAAAGCACAGAAACTGCACCGGAACGGGCATCCCCTGGAAGTCATAATTGACGCAAGCGGCCGCCATGAACCGCGGAAATAGCGGTTACGGCAACCGGCCGTCAGCGAGCGCATGGGCAACGGCAGTGTGTCAAGGCAGGCGCATCCCTGCCGGGGAGCAGTGGCTTGAAATACACCGTTATCGTCGCGGAACATTATCCCGGCCACGGACGAAAAATCCCCCTTGCGCGCGTAAACCCTGATAAGCTCCGGAAACGTAACCTCACCGTCGCCGATAACTATAACGTCTACCGCCGCTTTGTTAAAATCCTGCGGCACCATAGTCGCGTGATGGCCGCCGGCAACGGTTAAAATAGAGTTGTCAATTTTTTTAACGTCGGCAAGCACCGCAAGCATCCGGTAAACATCGGCCGTATTGCCGGTAATGCCTACGACATCCGGGCAAAAACCTGAAAAGCCGGCACCCAGCGTATCGCCGGTACGCATGTCCAGTATCCGAACCTCGTGATCGGCGACGGATGCCGCAATGATCTCAAGCGCCAGCGGCTCGGTAAGATAAGCGCTGCCAACCCCGATAAGGTGCGGATTAAGCGGAGGCTGTATCAGTAGTATTTTCAGGTTCAATGTAAAACCTCGCTGCGGTATTTGCCTATAAGCATACAAATATTGTTGCCGCCCGCGCCGAAGGAGTTGACCAGCACAACTTTGACGTCAACGTTGTCGCGGCAAACGTTAGGCACGTAATCAAGATCACAAGCCGGATCAGGTTCCTCGTAATTTATCGTAGGCGGGATGCGGTCGTATTTTACCGCCAGCGCAGCGGTAACAAGCTGAAGGCTTGCGGTCGCGGCCAGCGACTGTCCCACCATTGATTTTATTGAGCTTATGGGGATATGGTATGCCTGCTCGCCGAATACCTGTTTTATGGCGTTGGTTTCCCGCCTGTCGGAAACAACCGAGGAGCTGCCGTGCGCGTTGATATAGCTTACGTCATACGGCGAAAGCCCGCTGTTGCATAATGCAAGCTCGATGGTTTTTGCGGCTTCCTTGCCGTCCGGCTCCATCTTGAAAACGCTGTAACCGTCATTTGTAACGCCGTAGCCGAGGATTTCGGCATATATGTCCGCGTGGCGTTCAAGCGCATGTTCAAGCGACTCCACAACAAGCATACCGGCGCCTTCGCCAAGCACGTAGCCGTCCCTGAACCTGTCAAACGGCCGGCTTGCGTGAGAGGGGTCTGAGTTGCGCCGTGTCAGCACCTCCGCGCTGCAAAATGAACCGAACGTTACGGGAAAAAGGGGCGCCTCCGCGCCGCCGGTGATCATTACATCCGCGCGGCCGTTTGAAACTATATCATAGGAATAGCCGATTGCGCTAAGCCCGGCCGAGCAGCCCGTGGATATGGTCATATTCGGCCCTTTTATACCCATATCAACCGCTATTATGCCCAAAGCCGAGTTGGGATTCATTGACATGGAAGAAAGGGGATTTAAGCCGTGCAGATTGCCCGCGAAATATGCGCCGCACTCTTTTTCCGCTATCTCAAGGCCGCCGACGGCCGTGCCAAGCGCTATTCCGGTTTTGTATGGATTTTCTTTTTTGATATTTATGCCGGCATCCAGAGAGGCCATCCAGCTTGCTGCAAGCGAAAACTGGGCGAACCTGCTTAAACGCCTGGCCTGTTTTTTTTCGATGTAGTCGGTGGGGTTAAAATCGGAGACTTCTGCGGCAATCTTAGAGGCATAACCGGAGGTGTCGAACTTGGATATTGTTGTAATACCGGAACGCCCCATCAAAACCGCGTTCCAGTAATCCTTCCGGCCTATGCCGTTTGGCGCTATGACTCCTAGGCCGGTAATAACAACCCGCTTGGACATTAAGCGCTCCTTACACCTCCCTTAAGTGCAATTATTGTACCACCGATGGCCGCCCTCTACCGCACCAAAATTTCAACATAGCAACACATATTATGTGCATACCCGCACACTAATGTAGTCACTTCGTTATTGATTTTACGCAGCATGTCATTGCGAGGAGCCTTGGCGACGAAGCAATCTCGTCATTTTGATACGAAACAGCGAGATTGCTTCGCTTCGCTCGCAATGACAGCAATTTCAGCATTTCTTGCGTAACATATGTTACTAAAAGCCACCCCCCCGAAACTCGAACATAAAGTCTTTCGGTTTCAATATGCGAGCCGAAACGCAGGAAAAGGTGGGCGCGGCGTAGCGGTAGCTACGTAAGCCCGCGTTTTCCGAAGTTGCAGGCCGCAGATTGAAACCGCTTAATGACTAAACAACTACCTGGCCAACATTGAAGTTATCTGGTTTTTCTTTTTTGGGAGGATTCGATGCCAAGCTCGGCACGGCAGCAGGCAATACTGCGGCGGGAAATGTCGGAGTGAAATCTCTGCTTCAATATGTTTCTTATTTCAGAGTCGCTAAGCGGGCGTTCCTCATGAGCCATAAGCTCGCGCAGGATATTTTTTCGTATGTCCTTCAGTGAGGGAAGGAAGAAATGCAGGGGTTTTTCTACGTGCTGCGGCGTTTCTATGCTCCTTGAGCATATCCCGCGGCAGACGAGGCTGGCATCAACGCCTATATCGCGCGCAAGTTCTCTCTGTGTAAAGGCCGCCAGCCGTTTTTCGTCGCCACTGAGGAAATACTCCCTCTGCTTGTTTATCAGCGCGTAAATTATCCTGTACATGGTGGTTTTGCGGGAGTTTATAAGCTCAAGCTTGTTGATCAGCCGGCCTATATTTTTCCATTCGCCGCCCGTAAAACAACCCTGTTTTTTAAGCTCGTTAATAAGATCGTAATGAATAATGTATTTTCCGCGGGCAAACCTGGGGGAGTAGAACCTTATATTAAAACCTCCGGCGCCGTCATGCTCTATGGCTGCTATCTTGTAATAATTACCGGCGCCGGATGCCACTAATTTTGAAGATGCATGAAACTGATCGTATATGTCTATTTCGTTGACGAATTCATTGATCTTTTCAACGGTTTCCAGCGGGACGTCGCACAGCGCCGCAACCTCTTCCGGCGTACGCGCTTCCTCGTCATAAAGAAACCATTTTTCAAAATTTTCGCGGCCTATGGAGAGGATAAGCTCGATTATGCCGGGCCGTGAATGCAGCAGCGTCTCTATGTCGAAGCCGGACTTATCGTGATTCAGGTTTTCATTTAAACCCGCAAAAGAGCAGGCCAGCGACGTGCCGGAAAACCGGCGCCACGTTAAAAGTTTCTGACTGTTATGCCGGAAGGAAACGAGATGTTTAAAGGCGGGGCTTTGCTCGACATCCGTTACAAAGGCCGAGAATGCGCGCTCCGGCAATCCCATAACCGTGCCAAGGTGAATACGCGCCGCAAGTTTCATTTTCTGGCGGGCTGCTGGCGTTTGACGTTGCCGGAGTCTGGCTTGCATGTTATTTTTTGAAACGGTATTCTACTTCACCCGGCGAAACGAGGCCGAGTTCCTTGCGGGCTATATGCTCTATGTAGGATTTATCGTTCTCAAGGAGGTAGACTTCTTTTCGCAGCAGGCGGTTTTCTTTTTTCAGGTCGCCGAACTGGCCGTTTAATTTATGCAATTCCCAGTAGCGCCGCACAAGCGTGCGAAACCCCGTGTTGCCGAACAAAAATGCCATAACCAGCGCCACAATTATATAAACAACGAAGCGCCGCGAATTATTTTTTGACATGTTTGATTAAAACTGGTTAACTGATGTTACATAAGCTTGTCATTGCGAGGAGCCTTCGCGACGAAGCAATCTCGCCGTTTTGATACGAAACAGCAAGATTGCTTCGCTTCGCTCGCAATGACAGCAACTTTGCTCACGTTAATCCTCTCCCCGCCGGGGAGAGGGTGGGGTGAGGGGGAGATAATGCCTATTTCCCCTTGAAGGCGCTTCTGCCGGGGAATACCGCTTTTGCGCCGAGCTGCTCTTCGATGCGCAGGAGTTGATTGTATTTAGCTATACGGTCGGTACGCGATGCGGAACCTGTTTTTATCTGGCCGGCATTCAGCGCTACCGCAAGATCCGCTATGAATGTGTCGGCCGTCTCGCCGGAACGATGGGAAATAACGGCCGTGTAACCGGCGTTATATGCCATAAGCACCGCGGCAACGGTTTCGGAAAGCGAACCTATCTGGTTGACTTTAATAAGGATGGAGTTGCCGATTCCCCTGGCTATTCCCTGCGAGAATATTTTTGTGTTGGTTACGAAAATATCGTCGCCCACAAGCTGAACCTTCTTGCCAAGCTGGTCGGTCAGAAGCTTCCAGCCGTCCCAGTCCTTCTCGCTTAAACCGTCTTCAATAGATACGATCGGGTATTTTGCGGCCAGGTTTTTAAGAAAATCCACCATGCCGGCGGATGTTTTAACCTGGTCTGTTTTCTCGCCTTCAAGATTGTATTTCCCGTCGCAATAAAGCTCGCTTGCCGCAACATCAAGCGCCAGCAGGACGTCCTTGCCCAGCGAGTAACCGGCTGCCGCAACCGCCTGCGAGATAACCTCAAGCGCTTCCTCGTTTGATTTGAGGTTAGGCGCAAAACCGCCCTCGTCGCCGACGCTGGTAATATCTCCCTTTTTCTTCAAAACGTTTTTCAGGTTATGAAATACTTCCGCGCCCATGCGAAGCGCCTCGCGGAACGAAGGCTTGCCGATGGGAACTATCATGAATTCCTGGAGGTCAACGTTGTTGTCGGCATGTGCGCCGCCGTTTATTATGTTCATCAACGGGACGGGAAGGATGTAATCGTTATATGTAATACCGAAGGCTTTGCGGATATATTGATAAAGTGGCAGCCCCGCATCCTGGGCGGCCGCGCGCGCGCAGGCAAGCGATATGCCGAGGATCGCGTTTGCGCCCAGCTTGCTTTTAAACTCCGTTCCGTCAAGCGCAAGCATTTTCTCGTCAATTTTCTTCTGCTCGCTTATCTCCATGCCCACAAGCGCGGGGCCTAAAATATCGTTCATGTTGGCAACGGCTTTCAGCGTGCCTTTGCCCAGGTACCGGCTCTTGTCGCCGTCGCGCAACTCAAGCGCCTCACGCTCGCCCGTTGACGCGCCGGACGGCACCGCAGCCCTTCCCATTACGCCGTTTTCAAGAATAACATCGGCTTCAACGGTAGGATTCCCGCGGGAATCAAGTATTTCGCGCCCGACAATCTTCTTAATCTTCGCCATAGCATTTCTCCTTTGTTTGATTTTTCGTTATCTTACCAAATTTCAATCGTTGCTGTCTACCATGATAATTTTTCCGGGGCGGTAATTACATCAGGATATTTTTGCCTTGCCGCAATGCCGTTTAGCTAAGGTTTTTATCTTCACCAAATCAGTCTCCTCTCCCCTCCGGGGAGAGGGTTAAGGTGAGGGGTGGTTCAATATTCCGACGATTTCCCCCTCATCCTGGCCTTCTCCCCGACGGGGAGAAGGAACACGAGCTAAAAAAATGAACCGTGTTTTCAGAGCAAAAACTTTAACTAAACGGCATTATGCCTTGCCGGTATGTTTATCGGATATTATGCCGCCGCCCAGGACATGGTTATTTTCATAGAACACCGCGGATTGTCCGGCAGTTATGGCCATTTGCGGCTTATCGAACTCTACCAGCACGCCGGCGCCAGCAGGGCTTATCAACGCGGAGGCTTCCTTGTGCATACGCCGAATTTTTACCATGCATTTAAGCGGCAATTCGGGCGTTTTTCCTTCGGCCCAGGACAGCGTTTCAACCGGCATTTTCGAGGAATACACTTTTTCTTTGCCGCCGACTACAACCTCGTTCTTTGCCGGGTCAAGCGCGATTACGTACAACGGCTCCGGCGATGACAACCCCAGCCCTTTTCGCTGGCCGATGGTATAAAACGCAAGCCCTTTATGTTTGCCGACGATTGCGCCGTTAACGTCAACTATGGCGCCGGGGCGCACTTTCCTGTCGAAATCCGGCAGGTAGGCGCGCAGGAAAGAGGCATAATCGTCCGGGACAAAACATATTTCCTGGCTTTCAGGTTTCTCGGCAGCCGGCAAAGCAAGCCGCCTGGCAATATCCCGCACTTCTGCTTTTGTATATTCACCGAGAGGAAAAATAAGGCGCTCCAACTGGCCGGAAGTAAGCCTGTATAAAACATAAGACTGATCTTTTAGCGCGTCTTTGGCCTTTGCGAGAACGCTGGTTTCGCCCCTTTTTTCTATGCGCGCGTAATGGCCGGTCGCCATCAAATCAAATCCCATGGCCTGCGCCTTCTCCATAAGCAGCCCGAATTTTATGAATTGGTTGCACACGATGCACGGGTTGGGCGTGTGGCCGCGGAGATACTCGCGCACGAAATCCGCGACGACAGTTTCCTCGAACCGGCTGCCGAAATCCAGCACGTAATGCCGAATGCCGAGATGATGACACACCCTTCTTGCGTCGGCAATATCGTCCATGGAACAACAGCCGCCGGGCCGTCCCCGGTCGTCGCCGGCGTGCCACAACCGCAAAGTAACACCCGCCACATCGTACCCCCCCTCCTTAAGCAACGCCGCCGCCACCGAAGAATCCACCCCCCCCGACATCCCCACCACAACTTTGGGGACGTTGTTTCTCACTATGCATAACTTTGGGTTCATCCCAACTTTTGCATTAGGGCGCGAGAACCGAGGCGAGCGAGGCCGAGAGTTTTTCGACGAAAAAAGTGAGAGCGTAGCGTTGTCTACGGTCGAACCTTTTTTCGGAAGAAAAAGTCCGGCATCGTTCGACGAATTCCGCGACCCTAATGCAAAATTTGGGTTCATACGGGATTTTGTTTCCAGAGGGGGGACATGCGGCGGAGGCGGTCTACAACAGGTGGGAGCGTTTCAAGAACGTAATCTATATCTTTTTCCGTTGTGCCGCGGCCGAGAGAAAAACGCAATGCGCCCTGGGCGCACTCGGGCGGAACGCCCATGGCGGATAGCACGTGCGACGGCTCGGACGTTCCCGAGGCGCAGGCAGACCCGGTAGACGCCGCTATACCCTTTAAATCAAGAGACAACAACAGGCTTTCCCCCTCGATAAATTCAAACGAAACGCTCAGCGTGCCGGCAAGCCGTTCCAGCGAATGGCCATTGACGTAAACCGAAGGTATGGAAGACATTATGCCGTTCTCAAGTTTCTGCCGCAAAGCCAGAAGCCGCGCCTGCTCGGCCTGCTGCTCCGCAACGGCAAGCTCAAGCGCGGCCGCCATTCCGACGATACCCGCCACGTTTTCCGTGCCTGCGCGCAGATTGGCCTCGTGATGGCCGCCGTGCAACAGCGGCTCGATTACCGTGCCGCGCTTTATATAGAGCGCACCCACGCCCTTGGGGCCGTAAAATTTGTGAGCCGACAGGGACAGCAGGTCAACGCCCATGGCCTGCACGTCTATCGGTATTTTGCCGGCGGTCTGCACCGCATCCGTGTGAAAAAGAACCTGTCCCCGCCCGGCGGCCGCCCGGCTGTCGTTTTCCCCGGCAATTATTTTACCGATTTCCGCCACGGGCTGTATAACACCCACTTCATTATTTGCATGCATTATGGATACAAGTATCGTGGAAGGCTGGATATTGCGTTTAACTTCCAGCGGGCTGACTCGGCCGGATGAATCCACCGGCAAAACCGTAACCTGGAAGCCTTCGGAACGCATGTATTCGCACGTTGCAAGAACGGCGTGGTGCTCGATGGAAGAAGTGATAATATGATTGCCGCGGGCTTTATTGGCGCGCGCCACGGATTTTATAGCCATGTTGTCGGATTCGGTTCCGCAACCGGTAAAAATTATTTCCCCTGGTTTTTGGGCATTTACACAACGCGCCACCGCCTGGCGCGCATCCTCAAGCCCTTTCCTGGCCTGCTGGCCGAACACGTGCATACTGGATGCATTGCCAAAAACATCCGACAGGTACGGCCGCATAGCATCCAACGGTTCCGCCCGCAACGGCGTAGTGGCATTATAATCAAGATAAATGGATTTCTTATTCATATTATCACTCGTTTTTATGTATTATATGTTATTCTATTATATGCACCATACTTTGTCAAGAATGAAATGATTTCATTTACAGCATGTGCAAAAATAGTTATAATACCGGTATATTTATGTCTATAAACGATGAAATATTAAAGAGGCGGACGTTTGCAATAATCAGCCATCCGGATGCGGGTAAGACGACGCTTACGGAGAAGTTTTTGCTTTTTGCGGGAGCCATCCAGAGCGCGGGCGCGGTAAAATCGAATAAGATCAAAAAAAGCACGGTATCCGACTTCATGGAAATAGAGCGCCAGCGCGGCATTTCCGTGGCTTCGGCGGTAATGAGCTTCGAGTACCGCGGCCTTAACATCAACCTGCTCGACACGCCGGGACACAAGGATTTCGCCGAAGACACCTACCGCACCCTTACCGCGGTTGACAGCGTGATTCTCGTCGTAGACAGCGTTAAGGGCGTTGAGGAGCAGACCGAAAAGCTGATGAAGGTCTGCCGGATGCGCAAAACACCCGTTATCATATTCATCAACAAGCTTGACCGCGAAGGCGCCTGCCCTTTCGACCTTGTGGACGAGCTTGAGAAGAAGCTGGACATAAAAGTTCAGCCTTTAAGCTGGCCCATAAGCCGCGGGAGCAGCTTCAAGGGGGTATACAGCTTTCATCAAAACAATCTTCATATATTTCACCCCAACCGGGGGGCGGACGATGACGAGATAGTGGCCATAACCGACATAAGCCGGCACGCGCTCGACGAACACGTCGGCGGGGAATTTGCTGCGCAATTGCGCGAGGACGTTGAGCTTCTAAAAGGCGTATACGGAAGTTTTGATAATGAAAAGTATCTGGCGGGAGACCTGGCCCCGGCTTTTTTCGGCAGCGCGTTAAACAATTTCGGCGTTAAAGAAACGCTGGACGCTTTCATTGAAATGGCGCCTCCGCCGGGTGCAAGAGAGGCGGCCACACGCAGAGTGGAGCCGGGCGAAAAATCATTCAGCGGTTTCGTGTTTAAAATTCATGCGAACCTGGACCTGCGCCACCGCGACAGGATTGCATTTTTCAGGGTTTGTTCGGGAAAATTCGAGAGAAACGCATTTTATAAGCACGTCCGTCTTAACACTAATTTGCGTTTTACGAACCCGGCCAGCTTCCTGGGACAGAAAAAAGATGTCATTGAGGAAGCATACCCGGGTGATGTAATAGGGCTTTACGACAGGGGACATTTCAAGATAGGCGATACTTTAACGGATGGCGAGAATCTTTCGTTCCAGGGCATCCCGAGTTTTTCGCCGGAAGTTTTCCGGGAACTCATAAACACTTCCATGAAGGCGAAACAGCTTGAAAAAGGCATCAAGCAGCTTACCGACGAAGGCGTAGCGCAGGTTTTCCACCTTGCCATTGGACACCGCAAGGTGGTGGGAACCGTCGGGCAACTGCAATTCGACGTCATAAGTTACCGCCTGGAACACGAGTACGGGGCAAAATGCAGTTTTGAACCGCTTAATTTTTACAAGGCCTGCTGGATAACCTCGAATAACGCGGCTCAATTCAAGGATTTTTGCGACTACAAAGCCAACCACATAGGCCGCGACAAGGATGATAACATTGTTTTTTTCGCGGAATCCGAATGGATGCTGCACCACTACATGGAACAATTCCCCGACGTAAATTTCCATTTTACTTCTGAATTCAAGTAAACGTCCCCCCTCACCCTGCCCTCTCCCCGACGGGGAGAGGGTTAAGATGAAACATAACATTTTCCTCTCCCCGTCGGGAATGATTTGCACATCAACTCTTCCCCCCCCGTCGGGACAGTTTGCACAGCAGCTCTTTCCTCTCCCCGTCGGGACAGTTTGCACATCAGCTCTTTCCTCTCCCCGTCGGGGACAGTTTGCACAGCAGCTCTTTCCTCTCCCCGTCGGGGACAGTTTGCACATCGGGGTTTCCTCTCCCCGTCGGGGAGAGGATTAAGGTGAGGGGGAGTTAACGTGTTTTTAACCAGCCAGATTAGCTGCTAATACGTGCTCTTGTCTTCGGTCTTATTCTTCCTGGGCTGCATCTTTACAGGTCCCGTGGTATCTTTTTCAAGTCCGCCGCCCTGCATCTGCGTGGTTGTTCCTTCCTGCATACCGCCGCCCTGCATGTCAGTGTCCTTATCCATCGCGCCACCCTGCATTTCCCCCGAACGGATCGTCGGATACTTGCGGAAGAATTTATCCTTATCCTCCGCGCTCATTGCCTGCCATTTCATGGCCGCATCCATAACCTTCTTCGCCTTGTCTGGATTTGTATCCGACCATCTCTTGAAAGACGGCTGTTCATAGAACAGCGAGGCCGCATAGGGGTGCCTGGCTACAATGTCGGCGATGCCGGGGTTCTGCTCAAGTGAAGTCATGAACCTGGAATTCTGCACGAGCATCACCGCCTCTTCCTCGCCTACGTTTTTGCCCTGGTTTACATCCTTTAGTATCTCGTCGAAGGTTCTCATCTGGGTCATTTGCGTGTCTTTGTTAGCCTTATTGTCTGTCCCGGGCGAGGTTTGATACTGTGCCAGCGCCCACGAAGAACTCATGCTTACTGCTATTGCCATCGTCAACAACCATTTGCTTTTTATCATTATGTTCCTCCTGTTATCGCACCCGCAAAAGCGCGGGTGGAGATTTCTGTCATTTGATGCCGTATTTTTTCCGTACGCGGCGTTTTTGCGCGGGAGATAGTTTTTGCCAGTCATTGTACCTCTTGCGCAACATGTCGCACTCGTCTTCATTCATGGATTTCCAACGTTCATAATTTTTCAGAAGCTTCTTTCGTTTCGCGGCCGGCATTGCATTAAAGGTTTCCCACCGCAGGCGGAGAATCGCTTTTTCTTCGGGGTTTAATTTTTCCCACTGCTTGTATTGCTGCATTAAAACGCGTTTCTCCCCGGTGGATAATCGCCCCGCCTGCGCGCCGGCGGAAGGCGCAATGCCCGCGGCATTCGCAACCACGGCAACGCAAACTAAAAACGCGCATATAATAAAGGCCGGCCTCATTGGCCGATTCTCCTTAGCAAATCAAGCTCCCTGCATACTTCGAAGTCGTTTAAAAATTCCATGTTTTGTATGACGTCCCATTCTATGACGGTAAACTGCGCGCGCGGCCCCGCAACTATTTGGGATATAAGCGCCCCCATCACGATAAGGTTTAACATGGGCGCCAAAAGCAGGCGCGAAGCGGCGGAAAACGCCGGGCGCCCCATGTAATGCACTCGCGATCTTCTCTCAATAAGCGCGCGCACCTGCGGCCACATCTGCCCGGACGGCGGCCGCCCGCTCCGGCCTATGGCGGCAAAGCTGCCGGCGATAGAACGCGAAAGCCCGGCACAACGGCGGCAATGCGCCAGGTGTTGTTCAACCGCCGCGCGGCCTCCCGCGCTCAACTCCCCCAGATGGTACAGCGCAATTTCTTTACGTATCTTCCGGCAATTCATTTTCATACCTTTTTAATGCCCTGGCCAATTTCCTTGCTGCCCTGAAAAGCAAAACTTTTACCGTATTCTCCGACAATCCCAGTACGCCGCCTATCTCATCTATTTTCATTGAATTATCGAATTTCAGCGAAAACACTTCCGATTCCCTGCGGCTGAGCGTTGAGCGGGCGGCGCGCACGTCGGCTTTGAGGCGCTGCAACTCGCAATAGTGCTGCGGGTCGCCGCCACGGCCCCGGTCCGGCCAGCCGGATTCAAAGCTTGCGCCGTCGCCGGCAACGGGCGGACGGAAAAAAAATTTACGCCAAAGGTAGCCCCTTCTCTGGTGGGTGCGGCAGAGGTTTACCACGATTCTCCATAACCACGTCTTGAAAGCCGCCTCCCCCCTGAAAGTCGTGATTTTACGCCATGCGTGAAAAAATGCTTCGGCCAGGACGTCGCGCGCATCATCCGGCGAGTTTATATGCTGCCTGATAAAAAGATACAACCCGCCCTGGTAACGCTCTACCAAAACGCCGAACGCCTCGCTGTCGCCGCCCTGCGCCCGGCGGACAAGTTCGAAATCCGCAACCGGCGCATCCATGACGGCGGTGTTGCGCTCTTCATTATACATAGACGCACGGAATGAAATTTGGTTTACAAAAGAAAAGCAAAATACCCCCCGTCCCCCCGGCATCATGTCTCTTTATCAGTTTGAAGTCATTGCGAGCGAGAGCGAAGCAATCTCGACGTTGCTTCTGATGAAAAACGAGATTGCCGCGCCCTTTGGGCTCGCAATGACGACTACAACTTCTAAAGAGGCACCCGGTATCAGCCTATGGTATGTTATCTGGATCTTTTTTGCTTGTTTTTCAGGTGGTCGCGGTAGTAACGCGAGAATGAGTGTGCCCCCGAGCCTTGTGCCACAAAAAACATGTCGTCAGTTTCCGCCGGATACAGCGCCGCCTTCAACGATTCTTTCCCGGGATTACAGATAGGCCCCGGCGGCAGGCCGTAATGACGGTACGTATTATACGGCGAATCTACTTTCAGATCTTTATACGTCAATTTATCTTTATGCGTTCCCAGCGCGTACAGCACCGTGGCGCAGGATTCAAGGTACCAGTGTTTATTCAGGCGGTTAATAAATACCGCGGCCACCAGCGGCCGTTCTTCGGGCAAAACCGCCTCTTTCTCTATGATAGAAGCAAGTATGACGATTTCCTTATCACTTAAAATATTTTTTCCGTCCGGACGCGATTTTTTCAGTTCCGCGAACTGACGCCAGAACTCCCTTGTCATCACGCCGGCAACCTTGTCCGCCGGGGAACGCGGTTCAAAATAATAAGTGTCGGGATAAAGGTATCCCTCCAGGTTACGTTCGCTTACAAAGTTAAGAAAAGCAGCCTCATCGGCCACGTTAAGCGCATGCAGGCGCCCGGCCACCTGGCGCGCATTAAACCCCTCCGGTATCGTTACCCTGGCCACCTGGGATTTGCCGCGCGTTATCATATTCAATACGCCGAATACGCTGCTGCGCGCCGGTATGCGGTACGTGCCTGCTTTCAGCCGCCTGGCCATGCCGCTTGCGGAAAGCAAAAAAGTAAAAGCACGGGGAGAGGCTATAACGCCGCTCTCGGCGAGAATACCCGCCGCCTGCCGCGCCGAGGCGCCGGGCGGTATGGTAACCATAAAAACCGCCGACGGCAGGCGCGCCCACCAGAAAACGCCGCCTGCAATTATAAAACACAGCCCTGCGATAATAACCGGTTTAATAAATTTATCCGTCATATTTTACGGGTTTTGATCCATGTATGACTGTAGAATCAGGCTTGCCGCAAGTTTATCTCTCACTTTTTTACGTTTTTCACGCGACATATCGGCCTCTTCAACCAGCATACGCTCCGCCTGCATCGTTGTAAGCCGCTCGTCAATGAATTCAACCGGCAGCGCAACGCTTTCTCGCAGCTCTTCGGCAAACCGGCGCACATCGGATGTAAGCCCGCTCTCGGTGCCGTTCATGTTTATCGGCAATCCCAGCACTATTTTTTCAACGCCGTACTTGGCCACGATGGCGGCGATACGGGCAAAATCCTCTTTAAGCGACACCCTTTCCAGCACTTCCAGCGGCTGGGCTGTAATCCCGAGTGGATCGGATAGCGCAAGCCCTATCCTGCGATGGCCGTAATCAATTCCTAATAATCTTTGCATAATGTTTAGCGCCAGGGACGCTTCCTTTCATCAATTCGGAAACGGTAACAAAACGGTAACCGCGCTGGCGCAATGCGGTTATTATACGCGGCAAAGCCTCGATCGTAGGCTGCCTGCCCGAGTGCAGCAGGATAATGCCGCCGTCGTCGGCCTGCTCAAGCACGCGCTGCACGATCATTTCGGGGTCGTTCTCCTCGTGATCGCGGGGAAATACCGTCCATAAGACGAGAGACAATCCCAGCTTACGCGCCACGGCAAGCACTTTTTCGTCGTACCGCCCGCCCGGCGGGCGAAACAACAGGGATTCAGACCCGCACTGGCTCCGCATAAGTTCCCGCGTCCGGCTCAGTTCCGCGCCTATCTCGCGTTCGCTTAAGCGGCACAGGTTGCGGTGAGTCATAGTGTGGCCGCCCAGTTCATGGCCGTGTTCGCACAGGGAACGCGCAAGTTCCGGCCGCTGCTCAAGGCACGAGCCGACAACAAAAAATGTGGCGGGCACGTTTGCCCGGCCCAACACGGAGATCAGCCGTCCGGTATACCCCTCATGCGGGCCGTCGTCGAATGTTAGCGCGATTCTGTACGGGTAGCGGTGCAAAGGCAGGGATAAAAACTCCGCATCGCGCGAAGCGACTGCAATCCCCCAAAAAATCAAAACAGCGGCAATGACTAAAACAACGTGATAACGGCAGATAACGAGGGTAAATTTATTTTTAGTCATCAATTTGCAATCAATTCCCCCTCAACTTAATCCTCTCCCCGACGGGGAGAGGAACTCCAACCCTCGCCCCTGCTGGGAGAGTAACTCCAAGCCTTCAACCCTCGCCCCTTGGGGGAGAGGGCAGGGTGAGGGGGGACTTACATCCCATTGCCGCCACAAACACTTATTTTTTCGCAAACGTTAATAATTTTCTTCTAATAATATCCAGCGCCTGGTTGGCGGCGCGGTGGCGAATGTCGTTGCGCTGCCCGGCGAATACAAAACGCGACACTTCGGTTTTAATCCCATGGCCGGCAATGCCGATAAATACCAGCCCCACGGGCTTTTCCGCCGTCCCGCCGCCGGGGCCGGCAATGCCGGTAACAGACAATCCCAGCGATGCGCCGGACGTTTTTAAAATGCCTTCGGCCATCTCGCGCGCCGTCTCAGCCGCGACGGCCCCGTGCGCCGCAAGCGTATCATGTTTTACGCCCAGCCGCGCTATCTTGGCTTCGTTCGAATATGCAACAACCGCTTCCCTGAAATATAACGAGCTGCCGGCAACGGATGTAAGCTTATCGGCAATCAACCCGCCGGTGCATGATTCGGCCAAAGCTATGGTTTTATGATGTTTATTAAGCAACTCGCCGGCAACGGATTCAAGCGACTGCGCGCCCTCGCCGAAAATATTACCGCCCAGCACACGGTAAAATTCGGATTTCAGCACCGCAAGGGTTTCATCGGCCAGCAGTTCATCCCTGCCCCGGCAGCTTGCCTTGATGTCAATGATCATCTGGTGCGCAAGTATGGTAAAATCCGTGCAACCGCCATCGCCCGCGCGCGCGGATTCTATAACCGGGCGTATCTTTTCGTCAACCGCCGACTCGCCCATGCCGAAAACATGCAGCGTAAAATGTTTCTTTATGCCGGCCTCGAATTGCCTCAGGTACGGCATAACGGACTCATCGAACATCTGCTGCATTTCCTTAGGCGGCCCCGGCAAGAGGAAAATAACTCGCCGCTCATGCTCGATAATCTGTCCCGGCGCGGTGCCGACACGGTTTCCGATAAGCCGCGCGCCGGAAATCACCTGCGCCTGGCGCTCGTTATTCGGCGGCATCGGTATTCCGCGCCCGTCAAAAAACTGCCGCACCGCCGCAAGCGCGCCCGCGTCGGTTTCAAGCCCGGTTTTAAGCGCGTCCGCAACCGCCTCGCGCGTAATATCGTCGAACGTCGGCCCCAGCCCGCCGGTGATTATAACAATGTCGTTACCCGCGACCGCGCCGGCAAACACGTTTTCCATGTCCGCGCGCCTGTCGCCCACCGTGATGCAGGAAGAAAGCTCAAGCCCCAGGCAATCCAACCGCTCGCCGATAAAAGCGGCGTTTGTATTGACCTTCCCCGCCAAAAGCTCCGTCCCCACGCACACAACCGCCACACGCATAAAAACCTCTAATTCCCTATTTAGCTAATGTTCCTTCTCCCCGCCGGGGAGAAGGCCAGGATGAGGGGGAGTTCGTCGGAATATTGAACCACCCCTCACCTTAATCCTCTCCCCGGAGGGGAGAGGAAACTGATTTGGTGAAGATAAAAATCTTAACTAAACGGCATCACGGCGAACTTCAACGGCCGGCGCGATGCGGGGATCGCGCCCTACAAACATCAGCTTACGTTAATGATAAAACCCTACTTTTTTTTCCTCTTCGGGGGGTTGGGCGGTTTTTATGGCGCCGAAGCGCGCCTCGTACCTGGCGATGTTGTCCTGCAGCGCAGCAAGCAGCCGCTTGGCATGGCCGGGCGAGGTAACGATGCGGGAGCGCACCTTGGCCTTGGGCGCCTGCGGCTGGATAAAGATGAAATCAAAAACGATCTCGTTCTCCGAATGCCCTATCATGGCAAGATTTACATACACACCCTGGGCGGTCTGCTCATCAATTTCAATCTGTATCTCGGGCTTCTTTTTCTCTTCCATGAGGCCTCCTGTGTTTACACATCCGCACGGTAAAATACATTAACTCCCCCCTCACCTTAATCCTCTCCCCGACGGGGAGAGGAAATTTAAGCCGCTAACCATCGCCCCTTCGGGGAGAGGAAATTTAAGCCGCTAACCATCGCCCCGACGGGGAGAGGAAATTTAAACCGCTGACCCTCGCCCCTGCGGGGAGAAGAAATTTAAGCCGCTGACCCTCGCCCCTTCGGGGAGAGGGCAGGGTGAGGGGGAGACGTTAAAATTTTAACCCGGCACCCGTGATATGTTTCAATATGTCATTAATATCGGCTTTTACCTTTTTTGGCTTCCCGGCGCAGGCTATGGCGCGGTCCGGGTCTTTAAGGCCGTGGCCTGTGAGTATGCAGACGGCCTTTAGCGTGCCGGAAGCGGGATCTACACCGTCGAAGCGCCTGTCTTTGGCATATTTTATCAGCCCCGCCACGGACGCGGCGGACGCCGGCTCGCAGAAAACGCCCTCGGTTGCCGCAAGCATTGTATACGCTTCAATAATCTCATCGTCGGTAACAGTATCTATCGCGCCGCCGGACTCGTCGCGCGCGGCAACGGCCGTTTTCCACGATGCGGGATTGCCTATGCGGATAGCCGTGGCAATCGTCTCCGGCTTTTCAACCGGATGCCCAAGCACGATAGGCGCCGAACCGTGCGCCTGGAAACCCATCATTTTGGGAAGGCCGAACCGGTCGCCGAAAATGGAATGATACTCTTTATATCCTTTCCAGTATGCCGTAATGTTGCCGGCGTTTCCCACGGGCATGAACTGGAAATCCGGCGCCTGCCCCAAGTCGTCGCATATTTCAAATGCGCCAGTTTTCTGCCCTTCTATGCGGTAAGGGTTAACGGAATTTACAAGCGTAATCGGGTACTGTTCGCTTAACTCGCGCACAAGCTGCAGCGCCTCGTCGAAATTTCCCTCAATTGAAAGCACCGTGGCATTATGAACAAGCGCCTGCGATAACTTGCCCAGCGCGATTTTCCCCTCAGGGATAAGCACCACGCACCCTATGCCGGCGCGCGCGGAGTAGGCGGCCGCCGAGGCGGACGTATTTCCCGTCGAGGCGCATATCACGGCGCGGCTGCCCTCTTCGACGGCCTTGGATATGGCCATGGCCATGCCGCGGTCCTTAAACGATCCGCTCGGGTTAAGCCCCTCGTATTTAAGAAATATTTTCCCCGGGAACCCGGTTTTTTCCGCAAGCCGCGGCGCTGGTATAAGCGGCGTATTACCCTCGCAAAGCGTGATGACAGGCGTTTTATCCGTAACAGGCAGGTACCGGCGGTAATGCTCTATTATTCCATGGTAGGACATTCGTATTCCCTCGTCATATAGATTTTGCGTGCATTCATTTTCATTGTAGCTATTTGCGCCCTAAAAGTCAATTTTCAAATCAAATTCAAAAAATGCTTGCCGTTTACCCCTTTTCATGCTATATTATAGTGCTTTAATATCACTATAATAATTATAGTTTTTCACATCCGTTTCACATCTTTTTTACATCTTTTTCACTATTCGCACCCACTACCTTACGATAAGTCATAATTCTTTACGTCAAATACCGATTGGAGCAAACTACCATGAAAAATCAACGCGGACTTACACTTACCGAGGTAGTCATTGCAGTTGCAGTTTTCACCATAGTCATCCTTGGCGCTGTCCAGGGTTTTTTGTCGCTCAGCAAATCGTTCATGCATTCTAAAGTTAAAAACCAGGCGTTACAGTTTGCCAACGATGAGCTTGAAAACTTCCAGAAAATAGCCCGTATACCGGAACGCGATTCGGCAGGCAACGTGCCGCCCAGCCCAAAACCCATAGGTTTCACTAATTTTGTAGTCGGCGACGGTGCTGAAACGCTGGAAACTTATCCACGATCGTTCTTCTCGGAAGGGGCATCCGCTGCAAACGAAGAACGTCTGCAATTATTCCGAAAGGTTGAGGTAAGCACCGTAAATGTCAATACGTTGGCAGAATACCGCGTAGTTAAAGTTACCCTGCGCGATAGCATCTCTCCTTCACGGTTTTCACCCATAAGCGTTGAAACCATCATAAAGAAACCTTCGCCCGACGCGCTTGACATACGTTCAGCCATGGGCGTCATAAATATTTCGGGGACGTTTTTGGATGAAGACAGCGGAGGCGGCATACCCACAGCAGTAGTAACAATTGGAACTGGAACTTTTATGCGTGAAACCAACACTAACGACGCGGGCAATTACGGGTTCCACAATTATATCGCTTCACAGGTACAGAAATACACTATTACAGCCACCAGGGAAGGTTACTGGCCGGCCGAGATTGAGGATATTTCACTTGCAGGCCAGAATGACTTAACCATAAACGGCACCATGCAAACCGTATACATTACAACTGTCAATATTAACGTGCAAGACCTTCTTGGAGGCATGGCACCAATTCAAGGCGTAACCGTGGAAATAAGTTACCGCGCAGGCGTCCCGCCTACGGTTCCGGCGCCTCTTGTCAATTCGGCAACTTACACAGGGTTTACAGGCGCCGATGGAAATGCGACATTCAATATACCGATACCTGTTACGAGCCATGACACCCACGCCGGATATTATGTTAAAAAAATATCAAAAACCGATTATTTTTCCATAATGCCGGACCACGATATTACTTTGGATAAAAATTCCGTATTAACGGTAAACTTTAATCTTGTAGCAAAAAAATACGGTAATTATACCGTAAACGTAAAGGACACCAGCTCCAATTCACTACAATATACCCACGTAGAACTTCTTGACTTTGAGACGAACCAGGTTTTACGCATAGGCAGCAATGATGAAAATTTCGCCAGGGGCAGCACAGACATAAACGGAATAATAACATTTAATAACATTGCAGTAAATTCGACATCCGACCCCAATGCCACAGAACGTAAGATCAAGCTGAATATTCAAATACTCGGCTACCAGCGAATTCTGGCGAAACAGGAATCAAGCGCCATTGGTAGTAATACCAGGGTTGCAACCGCGGACCAGACAGTATCTGTAACAAAAAATTTGGATTCAAACACATGGAAAGGAACGTTCGGAACAGCTATCTTAGACGAGGAACAGAGTTTAAACGCCACCGATGGTATAGACATATCGTTGGCAAGGGGAGCAACCACACAATTAAGCATCTGGATGAATTATAAAGGACACGGTATAAATCCCTCTGACTTTAATCTACCCGGGCTAGGTTTCATCAAATCCAATGAAGAATGGGGAGTTGATGGCAGCGGCATTTATGGTATTTACTTTAGAGCTCTTGACTTGCCCGTTGGAAGTATAACCAATCTCTCAAGAAAAGTTACATACACTATTTCAAATGCGGAAGGCGGCTTATCGGACATTGAAACCATAGGATGTCTGAAGCCATCCTTCACAAGCGAGAAACGTGGAACATCCATTGAAACAGATGCAACGGAATACCCATACTATTGCACACCGCAAAACGCTGTGCAGGTTAACCTGACAATTACGCCTTATCTGCAATTTGACTATACGCCGCTGGCAGGGGCCGACCCGTATGGCCCGCAGACGCTTCCATTCTCCGCGACTTACACATCGCCCATCGGTAACATGCTTTTGCAAATAACAGGCGGCGATTCATTTACTACGTTTATTAACGGAGGAAGCACTATAAAAGCCGGGACAACCATATACGAGCGTGTAGCTACGAAACTGAATGGAGTGCTGCTGGACTCAACTCAATACGATGAGTCGTCCATTGCCACGGATCCCGATGGCGGGCTGGCAAGTCACAGCATTGTTACTAACCCTACCACCAGCCCCGCTAATAATGAATACTGGGTAGAGCTTACTGCGACAGAAAAACTCGGAGCCAAATTTAGCATAAAAGGAATTGCCGAGTATCCAAAAAATGTTGATCCGCCGACATACAGCACAACTTACACGAGGTCATGGACAGTTGTACCTAATATGACTGTTTCAATTGCTCCGGCGGCTACCCCTATATCCATGGGATTTTCATCATCCCAGGTATTTACAGCCACTATTTCAGGCCCCGGCATTACCACTGCCAACCTGCACTGGCAGGCCCTGGACAAAGACGGTATAGAATTGCAACCTGATAATGATATCTGCTCCATCTCTCCCACGGGCAACAGTTTGACCACAACACTTAAAACTTCGTCCAATATAGGCGGCACGGTACAGCTGCGCGCATTCCTGGCGATGAACGGATACATAGAATATTCCAACATAGTGGCGATAAACGTTACGGCTACCGGCGCCTCAACGAAATAATGATTATGAAACTGCACAAATCCCGCTGCGGCGGGTTTACCATGACTGAAGCAATTATGAGCATTGCCATAGTGGGCATACTTGCGTTGGCCATTGCAAGCTCAAAACAGTACCTGATGGAAACACAGTTGCGTTCCCAGGCGGAAAGCGAGATGCAAACCGACGCAACACGCATAATGTCAACGCTTTCCGTGGCATTTAGAAAGGCCGGTGATGGCATGCCTAATTCATCATCCAATCTTTTGCAGGTTTTCAGGGATTTGCCGAGCATATCCGGAAGCTCTTCCATAGTTTTTTTTTCGAAAGATTCCGGCACTACTGTCTCAGAGATGGACGACAACGATATTTGGACTTATTTCGGGCTTGAAAACGGGCAACTGGTTGAACGGGCGCAACACAGGAGAATAAGCGACGGGACAGATACCGTTACAGTAATAGAAGAAAAAATTATGCAGTTTAGCGGCGCCAACGAGCGCATAAAAACGCTTGAATTTAATTATTTCAATTCCGGCAATGCATCGGACGGCATACAAGAACGCATAACCGACGGGTATGCGGCAAGCACCGTACGCGTATACATGGAACTTGAAAAAGCGGATATTGTAATAAAGAAAGAATATTTCGTACTACTGGAGAACCTGCTATATGGAACAAACTTCTAACCGGTTTTGGGGCAAAGATCACGGTTTGACGCCACCGCGTGAGAGCGTTTACTTGAACTGCCGGCAGGCGCCGGGCAGGATAAAATTGGCAGGCAGCCCGGGCATAGCGCTGATTACGGTGCTGTTCATAGCATTTTTTGTGTTAAGTACATTGTTGTACCTTAGCTTTCGCGCTATTGAGAACAGCCGTTCGCTGGTTACCATGGTTAAAACCAACCAGGCAGCCTTTATCGCCGATGCCGGCGTACAGCGCGGGCTGGCGGCGCTGGAAAAGAAGTTATCCCGCCTTGAGGAACGCATAAACTTGGGAATTTTGCAAGGAGACGGGACTTACGTTCCCATTACTTATGACAATGTGGCAACATATACAAAAGCAGATCCGGCGCTGCGCACGCTCTTTTGGACAGAATGGCTCAATTACAATCCGCTCAACGCTGCCGATCCCGCCAACGCCGATCTACCCCAGTCGCTTGATTTTGTAATCGAAGATAGTAAATATGCCGTGATGAGACTCAACGAAACGTTGGGGGAAAACCGCTACGAAATTGTGGTGCGCCTTTTTGATGCAAATGCGCCTCTCAGCCTGAATCCGAGGAGTATAACGGCAAAAGTTAACGACGTTACGATGCGCTACGGTTTTGAAGTGGAATCAACACCTATAAACGCGGCAGGGGTGCGCGGTAAAACCGTAACCGTACGTTCACACACATCCATATTCTCAGACAGGGACCGGACTATAAACGTGCATTTGGCGCGCCTTCTTTCAAAGTACAACCTTTTTACCATCTACAATACCATTGACGGCGCAATTGGCGGAACGCGAATATATGACAGTGTATCATACACCGGCGATGTCTACAGCACCTACCAATTCTACTCGGAAGGCGATGCAAAGTATGACGGCAGTATGATGGTATCCAATATAGCAGCGGATCCGCCTGTGATATACTATAATCCGGACGGCACGACCATAGGCCTGACCACTGTAAAGAAAAGCGATGGCTCGGACAATTCAGTGCGAAGGGTTGATGAAAAATTTTTCCCGGACAACATAACCGCCGACAAGCAAAGAAGAGCCGCCTACTATGGAAGGCTGACCACTGCGGCGATCCCTGCACTGTCTGCTAATACGATATTTCTGGACAGAAATCATACCAATGTATTGTGCAACGACGGCAGCATAGAATCCATGGACATGACTGCATACATAACCGGAAGCGCTACAGTTGAAATCAACAATCTTGGCCCGGATTTTACAACCACTCAATACATTATAACCACGGTATCAGACACCGAAACCGTGGAACAATACGTATGGAAAATAGCCGATCCATATTTCCTTATATACGCCAATGGAGATCTGACAGTTAAAGGCGAGGTCAGCAACAAATCCAAAACAACGCTGGCAGCCACTAACACCGTCTATATCAGTGGCAGTGTAAAATATGGCGGAGGCATACCCAATGCCGATACTGTAATATCCCTTATATCCTGGAACCAAAACGTGCTGGTTAAAA
This sequence comes from Elusimicrobia bacterium RIFOXYA2_FULL_50_26, assembly GCA_001800355.1. Classification (GTDB taxonomy): domain Bacteria; phylum Elusimicrobiota; class Endomicrobiia; order Endomicrobiales; family XYA2-FULL-47-53; genus XYB2-FULL-50-12. The sequence goes on along the minus strand of MGVF01000129.1, from coordinate 18,205 downwards.
AGGATGCCGCTACGGATGCTAATGAACTTACACTCCATGCCGTGGTAATGACCCCCCAGGGCGGATTCGGCGTAGAAGGTTACCTGGATATTGAAAATAACTATACAGCGTACGCCGGCCTCATCAGGCATTGCGGGTCATTCCTGCGCCACCACCCTTTGCCTACCTTAAACTCGGCTCGCACCAAAGGATGGGGTTTGGAAACAGAATTCGACACCGCGCTTGCACAGATGAAGGCGCCGCCGTTTTTTCCCGGGGAAGAACCTTACGAGCTTAAGGAACCCCAAAAGGCGAGGGTTGTGGAACTTTATCGCGCGCAATGATTGCAGAGAAGTTAAGACGGAGGTTTTTACATGAGTAGCCAGAACAACAAGAGAAGCATATTTAACGTGCTGTTTTCCGATGTGCCGGGCACGAAGGAATACGTGCTTTTATTTTTTGTCGTTATTACAGTGTTCCTGCTGGTGATAATGGTAAGCACGTTCCTGTTTATCAAGGCGGCGCAGATGGATTTTTATAATCCGATCTCACTGGGCGACAAGATTAAGCTTGCCTTTATATTCTGGGGCGCGCTTTCCGTCGTGTTATTCCTCGTAGCCTTCCGATTCATCCTCGCCATCTCCTACCGCGTGGCAGGCCCCATTAAGCGCATGGAACAACTGCTTGACGAGATTATCGCCGGCAAGGACAGGGCCATTATCTTGCGCCCCAACGACGCGCTAATCGGCGTGGCCGAGCGCATCAACAAGCTTATTTCCTTAAACAAAAACAAGTAGGAATTTTTTATTGCGGTGTGTCGCCGGATGGCGGGGTGGGAACGTTTGCTTTTTCGGCGAGTTTATTTATGGTTTCGGCAAGCGGCATCATCAGCAGGTCGTTCTTGCGAAAGCCGACTTTGACGGGCTTGTTTTCTTCAAGGGATTTCTTCATTTCGCGGGTTATGCGCATAACGGGCAGCACAAGGTTGCGCACAAGGATATATATGACTACAAAACAGACGTACGTCATAAGAAGAATGTTCGCGGACGCAAGGTAGAGGTAAGTGTAGATAAACTGTGGTATTTTATGCAGGCTGAAAGCCGGCTGCATCCCTCCGAAACTTGAGATAAAAACCTGGTTAATCGCAAACTGAACTCCCAGAAAAAGAACCGCGCAGCTTGCAATAAGCGTTACAACGATCGGCCCCAGGCTTTTAAGGAACAACCATTTAAAAATAGCCACTTCCTCGGGAAGCAGCAACACTTTTCTTCTGTTAAGTTGTTCTTTATCCATACCTGGCCTCTTTTCTTCTCGCTTACGTATCTCTTTAGCGTTTCGTCATTGCGAGCCCAAAGGGCGCGGCAATCTCGCTTTTAATCAGAAGCAACATCGAGATTGCTTCGCTCTCGCTCGCAATGACCTCAAACTGCTAAAGAGACACTCGCTTACAAATATAATTATCGCTTTTATGAGTTTAACATAACGCACTATTCGTGTCAAGGGCTAATTTGACAACGAATACATTATAAGGTAGTATACGTGTTTGACTACGCCTTCCCCTCTTAAGTTTAAGCCTGCGATTATACATAAGTTCCTTCTCCCCGGCGGGGAGAAGGGCAGGATGAGGGGGAAATCGCCGGGAGCAGAACCTTTAGCTCCCCCTCACCTTAATCCTCTCCCCGGCGGGGAGAGGAAACGAGGCACCGACGATAATCCCAGACTTATGTATAATCGCAAGTAAGTTTACGAGGGGACAGCGGGAAGATTTTAAGGAGATTTTTTGTTGAACAAAACAAGGAAGATTTTTACGCTTGTGGTGATACCAGCCCTGGTGGCCGGTATTTGGGTTGGCAAAAGGCATGGCGCTTTTTCGGCTGACGAAGCGCCTGTGGAAACTAAAGCCGTGGTTATGCCGGTAAAACCGAAATACGTGCGCGGCATTCATCTTACCGCGTGGGTGGCGGGCTCGCCAAAATCGCGCGAAACCATCGCCAAACTGCTGGATGAGACCGAGCTTAACTCGCTTGTTATAGACGTTAAAGAGTACGAGGGCGAAGTATATATACCCGGCATTGACGCCGCGGAGAAATACCGGACTTTCGTCCCTGCCATCCCGGGAATAAAAGATTATATCGCATCCTTAAAACAACGCAATATATATACGATTGCGCGGATAGTGGTGTTTAAGGATAACCTTATGGCGCGAAAGCAGCCTGCGCTTGCCGTAAAGGATGCGGGCGGCGGGCTTTGGGAAGATCGGCGCCAGATTGCATGGCTTGACCCGTACAACAAGGCGGCATGGGAGTACAATCTTGCCGTTGCCCGGCGCGCGGCGGAGCTTGGGTTTGACGAGATACAATTCGATTACATCCGCTTTCCTTCCGACGGCAACACCCGGAACTGCCGCTATAGCCAGGTGCATAATTCATCCGCCGCCGCGGTTGCGCTAAACGGTTTCCTCGAAGAAGCCTGCCGGCAGCTTGCACCAATGGGCGTAAAACTTTCGATAGACGTTTTCGGGCTTACTACTACTGTGCAACATGACATGGGCATCGGCCAGAAGATGGTGGACATGTCAAGGTGGATAGATTTCGTCAGCCCGATGGTGTACCCTTCGCACTATGCCAATGGTGAATACGGAATTGAAAACCCGGACTCGCAGCCTTATCGCACGGTGTTCATGAGTATGTCGGGCGCGCGCAAGCGCATGGGCGAGGCCGCGTCAAAACTGCGGCCATGGCTGCAGGATTTCTCGCTGGGACACCGTTACGGCGCACGGGAAGTTCAGGCGCAGATACAGGCATTATACGACAACGATATAGGCGAATGGCTGCTGTGGAACCCCCGCTGCGTTTACACCAAAGGCGCGCTGAAGCCCGAAAGTTTCGCCGATACCTACGAGAAAACAAAAAGAGCGGAACCTGAATCTGAACAGGCGCCCGCTCTTACCAACGCTACAACTTCGCAACAATAACTTTTATTTAGTTTGAGGTCATTGCGAGCGAAAGCGAAGCAATCTCGACGTTGCTTCTGATGAAAAGCGAGATTGCCGCGCCCTTTGGGCTCGCAATGACGACGACAACCTCAAACTGCTAAAGAGACACCTTTTATTTATCCAACCTGACTGTCGCCGTTCTCCGACCTGACGGCTTTTATGTGGCGCCATATATACCAAGTGGCGCCGACAACCATCACCGCGCCGATGGCGAAATCGAACTTGTGAAAATAAACGCGAATTGACGCCCAGTTCTGCCCCATCCTGTAACCCACCCAGGCAAGCGCCCAGCTCCAGATATAAGAACCGACGAACGTGTAAATTATAAACGTGGACATTCTCATTTTGGCGATGCCGGCCGGAAGCGCGATGAATGTGCGGATTACCGGCAGGAGGCGTGCGACAAACACGGTTATCTCGCCGTGGCGCTCGAACCAGCGGTCCGCCATGTCCATGTCATGCCTCGAAATAAGCACGTACTTGCCATATTTCATTATCCATGCGCGGCCGCCCCATGCGCCGGCGTAATATGCGACGATGGAGCCGAGAACGCAACCGATTGCGCCGGCAAGCGCGACGAGGTGAATGTTGAAAACGCCCTGCGCCACAAGGTAACCCGAAAACGGCAGGATGACTTCCGACGGCAGCGGGATACATGCGCTTTCAATAGCCATAAGCAACGCTATGCCGGCATAACCCATGGAATTGATTGTGCTAATGACAAACTGTGAAAGCACGCCTAAAATTTGCTCGATCATTTTAATTATCCTTTTCCGGCTGAAATAACTACATTACCCCCTCATCCTGAGTTTGTCATTGTAAATAAGCCTGAGATTATCGCCGTTGACTCATTTCCTCTCCCCTTCGGGGAGAGGATTAAGGTGAGGGGGAGTTGAACGTTCTGTCCCCGGCGACTTCCCCCTCATCCTGGCCTTCTCCCCGACGGGGAGAAGGAACTTATGGTTACCTGAAATAATATAGTAGCATCAGGAATATGCCGAATATTATGCGGTACCAGGCGAAGAGCTTGAAATCGTTGTGCGATATGAATGCAAGCAGCCAGCGGACAACCCATAGCGCGGATACGAATGCGGCGATAAAGCCGACGGCAAGTATTTTCATATCGCCTGAAGTCAGCGCGGAATACCCCTTGGCGAGATCGAACGTAGTTGCCGCAAGCATTGTGGGAATGGCCAGGAAAAACGAGAATTCCGTCGCGGTTTTGCGCGACATCCCGGCAAGCAGGCCGCCCATGATGGTTGCGCCGGCGCGCGATACGCCCGGCACCAGCGCGAACACCTGCGCGATACCTACAAGAAACGCGGAACGGAGCGTGAGTTTGTCAACGTCTTCTATCGTGCCGCTGTGCTTCCTGCTTTCTATCCACATAATCACAAGGCCGCCGATAAAAAGCGCCACGGCCACCGTGTACGGAGAGAAGAGGTATTTTTTTATGCCGTTATGCGCCACCAGGCCTACGACGGCCGCGGGCAGGAACGCTATCACAAGCCCCAGCGCAAGGCGGCGGGCGCCGGTTTCGGACGGCAACTGCATTATAACGGAAACTATTTTCCGGCGGTAAATCCACAACACCGCAAGTATCGCGCCCAGCTGGATAAACACCTCGAAAAGCTTGGCCTTCTCGCCGTGAGCGCCGAGCATCTCCGCCGCAAGAATGAGGTGCCCCGTCGAAGAAATGGGCAGAAACTCCGTCAACCCTTCCACCACGCCCAGCACAACCGATTGAATTATACCTATGCCATCCATGATTTACCTGTACTTTTAAATGTAGCTTTTAGACGTCCCCCCTCACCTTAATCCTCTCCCCGACGGGGAGAGGAATTATAAGACTAAAACCCTCCACCCTTTGGGGAGCAGAATTATAAGACTAAAACCCTCCACCCTTTGGGGAGAGGAATTATATGCCTGAAGCCCTCTACCCTTTGGGGAGAGGGTGGGGTGAGGGGGAATTATAAATTACACTTCAATATTAGTACAATCCGGCTATTTTGTCAATTTTGCGTCCAGGGTTGGTAGTTTGGCACGATCTCTTTGAGTTTTCGCCTGATGCTATCGCTATCGGATTCCATTGCCATGGCAGCAAGCTCTTCTATATGCTGCCGGCTTAACCCGGGCTGTTCGCCGTGAAATTTGATCAGGAATATTTTTGCGTGATCGGAGTGGCAAAGCGCCTCGTTTGCGCCGGTCAGCGATTCAACCAGTTTTTCGCCCGGCCTTAAACCCGTGAACTCTATGGGTATATCCTTATCCGGCTCAAGCCCCGAAAGCAGAATCATCTGGCGCGCAAGGTCATGTATATTGACGGGGTTTCCCATGTCCAAAAGAAACAGGTCGCCGCATTTTCCCATGGCGCCAGCCTGAAGCACAAGCCCGGCCGCCTCGGGGATAGTCATGAAATAGCGCACCATTTCGGGGTGTGTAACGGTTACCGGGCCGCCGCGCGCTATCTGCCGGCGGAACAGCGGTATAACGCTGCCGCGCGAACCGAGCACGTTGCCGAACCGCACGCCGATAGTAGTGGTGGTTTCGCTCTTCCTGCCCTGGATAATCATCTCGACGATACGCTTTGCGCAGCCCATCACGCTTACCGGGTCCGCGGCCTTATCGGTGGAAATGCATACAACCTTTTCAACGCCATGTTCCTCGGCCGATTCTATCAGGCACTTTGTTCCTATGACATTGTTTAAAATCGCCTCGCCGGGATTTAGCTCAAGCAAAGGAACATGCTTGTCCGCGCCGGCATGAAATATTATCTGCGGCCTGTATTTTTCCAAAATTGCGTCCAGCCGGCGCTTGTCCGTCGCTCCGCCGATGACCTGGGCAAGCTCAGTTTCGCCTTTTACCGACGACAGCTCGTTATTTATCTCGTATATGCTGAATTCCCCCCGGCCGAAAAGCACAAGCGATTTGGGCGCGAACTTCATCACCTTGCGGCAGATCGCGCTTCCTATCGAACCGCCGGCGCCGGTTACCATCACCCTTTTACCGGCGATGTATTTGCCGATTATGTCCTTGTCAATGCGCACCACTTCGCGTCCCAGGAGATCCTCAATCTGGACCTCGCGCACCTGGCTGAAGGTAATTTTCCCGTTAATAAGATCGCCGATGGCAGGCGTAGTCTTTACTCTTACGCGCGCCTTTTCGCATTCCTCGACGATCGGCCTTAGCTGGTAGCGCGTTGCGGACGGGATTGCGATAATTATCTCGTCAACTTCCATCAACTCCACCACGCGGGCAATGTCATGGCGGGTGCCGAGTATCGGCACACCCTGTATGTTCATGCTCTGTTTTAATTTTTCATCATCAATAAAACCTACGACGCGATAATTCAGCGCGGGATTGTTTTTTATCTCGCGCAACAGCATGTAGCCCGCATCCCCGGCCCCGATGATAAGCAGTTTTTTCTCGGCAAGCATGCTTTTCTTAGGAAATACCTCGCGGTGAACCCTGAGCGCAAACCTGCTGGCGCCGAGAAGAACAATTGTAAAAACAAGCTCGGTAATGAACACCGACCTTGGGAAACCGACAAGCCCGTGAAAAAATACGATAACCAGCACGAACACCATGCTGCCGGAACCAGCCGCCTTGATTATCGCCAGCAGGTCGTTGATGCTTGCGTAACGCCACATGCCGCCGTATAAATCGAAAAACAAAAAGAAGCCCAGGCGTATGCCGACAAGCACCGGCATCCAGGTGTAATAGCCAACCATGTGTTCGGCCGGGACGCGCCCGTCGAAACGCAGGTAAAATGCCAGGAAGAAACTTATGGCTGTCAACGCGATATCCATGCAGACGACAAGAATCTTGCGGTAGTACCGGATTTTTTTCATGCCAGACCTCTCCTGTTTTTACTTATCAGCGCGGCGCATAAAACGAGCGCCGACAACTCTGCCGCTACGATAACAGTCTTGACCGCGGTAGCCTGCGATACAAGATATATACATGCGCCCGCGGAAAAAAGTATTGTGAGCGCGCCCATGGCCGCGGTAACCTGCAGGTGCGAATATCCAAGCGCCACGGCCCGCTGATAAAAATGGCTGCGGTGCGCCTCGTGCCAACGAATGCCGCGCCCGGGCTTTAACGCAAGCGTTACAATGGTATCGAACAAAAACGTACCCATCACAAGCATGACGGGAACGAACAGCCGGCCGTCAAGCAATGGCACGCAGGCGAAGAAAAATCCTATCGCGTAACTGCCCGTATCGCCCATGAAAATTTTTGCCGGGGTAACGTTAAGCGCAAGAAATCCCGCGGCAGCGCCCGCCATGATTAACCCTGAAAAAATAAGCCAGGACTGCCCTGTGATAAATCCGAAGGCCGCAAGCGCGGCGCCGCCGATGGCCGCCTGTGCGCCCGCAAGGCCGTCAATGCCATCCATGAAATTATAGAAGTTTACGGCGCCTGCAATGCCTATTGCAATAAGAGCGCCCGGCCAGGAGATACCGGCGCGCCCGAGAATAAACACCGCCGCAAGCGCCATGGTAAGCTGCGCGGCCAGGCGCAGGCGCACCGGCGAGTTGCAGCGGTCGCTTACAAAACCAGTAACCGCCATGGCCGCGGTAAGCGCGGCCAGCCATGCCAATGAAGTAAAGCGTTCAAGCCCGGCCGCGTAAACTACCGCAACGCCGGCAATAATGCCTGAAACTATGCCTATCCCGCCGCCGCGCGGCGTGGGAACGGAATGCGAACTGCGCGCATTCGGCAAATCAATAAGCCCCCAGCCCGCGCTCCGCCAAATAACCACCCGCGAAAGCGCGTAAGAAATAATAAACGGAATTGAGCATATTATAAATAGTTTCATATACATCTTTCTGATTAAAACGTATTAACTCCCCCTCACCTTGATCCTCTCCCCGGCGGGGAGAGGAATTATAGACCTAAAACCCTCTACCCTCCGGGGAGAGGGCAGGGTGAGGGGAAGACCACACATGTAATGCTGGCGCCTGTGATAATCATCATCGTTTCAACGGTACCCATACGGACTGCTGGCGGCCCGTGCAGAGTTTAACGAAGCCCGCAAGCAGCGCGCCGTTAATCAACACAAAATAATACGGTATTCTAAGCAGCCTTGGCTTTGTTTTGAGGAAATGCACGGCCGCCACCGCGCCGTAACAGGCACTCTGCGCAAACCATGCCAGACGGTAGGCCGGTTCATTAAAACGGAGGCAGGAAATAACGTATAGAGCTATCATGCTAAACGGCGCCATCCACCGCAAGACCCTGTGGCTCACGTAAAAAAAGAAGCGCACCGGCCTTAAAGGATTAAGCATCCCGCAAAGGTAAACCAGAGCGCGGTAATGCCCGGCGCCGTCGCGCACATGCCGGGAGAATTCATCGGCATCGGACGAACCGGCCTCTTCACGCGCCACGGCGGCGGCGGCGTAGCGCATGGCATGGCCTTTCTCGTATATCTTCATCGAAATCGAAAAATCGTCGTTGATTGTACCCATGGGAAGTTTTTCGTACAGCGCGCTGCGCAACATATATATGGCGCCGTTTGCGCCCATGACGGAGCCGAATGCGTTTTCAAATTTTTTAAGCATGGTTTCATAACGCCAGTAAAGCCCTTCGCCTGAATTGCCCAGTGAATCAACAAGCACAAGCCGGCCGCAGACAACACCTGTTTCATCGCTCATCGTTTCGGCCAGGCGCAAAAGCGCATCGGCATCGAACATTGAATTTGCGTCAGTCATGACGGAATAGGGCGTGGACACTTTTTCCATCAGCGCATTGAGCGTTTGCGCCTTGCCCTGGCGCGGGAACTGAAAATATTGCACCCGGCCGTCTTTAACCGCGCCCTCTATTTGCGCGCGGGTACCGTCGGAACAACCGTCAAGCCCGAGAAAAAGCCGGGGCGGCACGGGATATTCGAGCGCATAAAAATTGTGGATCTTTTGCGCTATAATTTTCTCTTCATTATGCACCGCGCATACAACCGTAACCGCTTCCACCCGCCCATGCCCGAACCTCCGGCGCGCAAACGGCCGCAACGCCGCCAGCACAAGCGGGAAAATCATGTACGAATAGAATATCAGAAACAGAAGAATGAGAAATAACATAATCGGCTAGCTGTGTTTCCTGAACAGGTGGCTGAAAAGTTTGCGCGCGGCAATCAATGTGCGGCCGGTTTCGGACGGGTGGCGCAGGATGTCGGCCAGCTTGTATAAAAAGTAGCGCGGGCGAAGGTAAAATTTCCGGCGCGCATGGTCACAGAAATCAACAAGCTCGCCGGCGGCTAAATTTTCGCTGGAAATCACGCAACGGTGCATACCGTCAGCCGTCAGCCAATCGCGGAAACTCCCGGCCGATATATAGCCGTTTGAACTCGCCCACTGGTAGGCCTCGGTGCCGGGATATACCATCAGCGGGAAAAACTGTGCGGTATCAAGTTTTTGCTTCATGGCCCATTGCAGAGTGCTATTAAGCGTTTCGCGCGTGTCGCCGCGGTTACCTGCCATGAAGCAGCCGTGAACCCTCAAGCCAGCCCGCCTGGCATCGCGCAAAAACTGTTCCGCTCGCGCAACAGTCGTGCCTTTGTTGACGGCATCCAGCACCTGCTGCACGCCGCTTTCGAAACCCGCGACAAGAAGCCGGCAACCGGCGCGTTTCATTTTAACCATCACGGGGTAAGCAAGTTCGACGCGCGCCTCGGCGGTCCACGTAACGGAAAGGCCGCGGCGCACTATCTCGTCGCACACCTCTTCCACGAACGGCTGGTCTGCCGTGAAATTGTCGTCATCAATAAGTACCTCTTTTACCTGCGGGAATTCGCGGGCGATAAAGCAAAGCTCGTCAACAAGGTGCGCCGCGCTCCGGTGGCGGTAACGCCGGCCGAACATCACCTGCGGGTAAACGCAAAAGAAACACCTGTTCGGGCAGCCGCGCCCCGCAAATATTGAGATAACGGGATTCTGGCAATGGGCATAGAAATAATTGTTTATGTCCAGGTGTTTTTTATACACGGAGCTTACGAACGGCAATTCATCGAGAGATTCCATGTATGGGCGGTCCGGGTTACGGACTATTTTTTCGCCTGAGCGGTAGCTGATGCCCGTGATGGCCTCGCGCTCGCACCGCCCGTCGGCAAGCTCGCAAAGCGTAAGGTCATATTCCCCGCGCGCGACAACGTCAACGGCGCGGCTCAATGCAAACGTTTCCTCGGCAAGCGCCGATACATGCGTGCCCACAAGAACGCCAGATACGCCCGCGGCAAACCACGATTTTATTTCCGCAAGACATTGAACGTCCGACTCTATGCTGGGCGTTGAAGTATCGCAAACCACGATGGCGGGGCGGAACTCCATTATGCGCTCTTTTTCGTCTGAAAGCGCGCGCCCGGCCGCCGGAAAATCAAGCAGCATCACCTCGTGCCCGCGCTTTTCAAGAAGCCCCGCCGCATGAGCAAGCCAAAGCGGATAATAAATAGTCCCGCTCTTGGTAACCGCGGGACTGCGCGAACTACGCGAAAACTTAGGTAAAAACGGGGGGTTAACCAGGAGTATTTTCATTTGGCAACCTTGTTATATAAACGTGTCATGGCTTCCCGTAGTATCCCCCTGTTCATATTCTTATATGCGTAACCCACCAGCTTTTTTACAAATCTATTATTAAACCTGCTTCCGACAATCCGCGGCAATATCGTATTGGCAAATGCATAATCAACCATTTTGATCTTTGGCTTGCGAGGATCGCGGCTTAATCTTTCAAAATTTTTTTCAATAATAAGTTCATTGTCATTGCAATAATCATAAATATGACTGCCCGGCATAGGCGAATAAAACGAACAACTGGCAATAGTGGGCCGGATTTTCTCCGCGAGCAGCGCTGTCGCATCCATCTCATCCTTCTGTTCGGTGGGCAATCCTATCATAAAATTACCGACTATTTTTATCCCGCTTTTATGAAGTATTTCTCCGGCAAGCATATTTTGCTCAACGGTCGTACCCTTGCCTATAAAATCAAGTATTCGCTGGCTGCCGCTTTCAAAGCCGACGATGACAGCCTTTAACCCATAATCCTTCAATTTCCTGATTTCATCACCCCATTGGCAAATATTATCGGCGCGCCCCTGTAACATTATTTCGATTTTTTTAAATGCCGCCAATTTTTCCAGCAACTCATGCAGTATTTTCTTCTGGCCCAGTATACAATCGTCATAAAACATGATGGAGTTAAATTCATGGTTTTCAGCAATCCTTTTGATCTCTTCCATTATACGCGCGACACTCTTCTGCCTGTAGCGCGATCCGTAAAGGATTCGCTCTGCGGGTTGACAGAATTTACAATTGTACACACACCCCCTGCTGGTAATGACAGGAATCATCGGCGCCTTCACTATGCCGCCATACAATGTAAACGATGTTGATTTATCATAATCATATATATCAATATCCTCGAAAGGAATATCGTCAATAACCGGTATTTCTCCTTTAACGATTTTTGAAAATTTACCGGGATCGGCAAGCAATTGAGGCATTGTTATATCCGCCTCGCCCAGAAACACATGGTCAATCCTGTTATCGGCGGCATATATACCCGGAACAAGGTTGACATGAATACCGCCTACAACAATCTTCGCATCCGGTTTCTGCCTTCTTATAATAGCTATTATATTTTCCACAACCGGAACGTCAACCGTGCGGCATGTTATTGCATACCATTTCTCACGGCGTTTTTTAATCTCCTTTTCAAACTCATCGTAAGATGGATAACATCTCAAATCCATGAGATGAACGCCGACGCCATGCGCCTTGCAGACTCCGGCAATCTGGGCTACGCCATGATTTATCGCACTTGACCAATAGGATCTTCCCCATTTACCTATGCCATATTCTCCCAAAAACCCGGGATCAACCATCACAAGTGTTTCTGTCATAACTCCACCCGGTTGTGATTGCATAATGAATCTAAACGTTCAAAGCACATGGTTATCATAGATTTCCTTACCGGTTAATTTATAATACAGGCCGACCAACTGTTGCGCACTTATTTTCCAGCTATAGTTCTCTATATTCCGGTATCCCTTTGCTATCAACTCTCTCTTGAGTTCACCATCTCCTGCCATACGGGCAAAACAGGATGCCAGCTCGTCAGGGCTGTCGCGCCTGAAAACAAGGCTGGCGTTGCCGGCAATTTCAAGCAGCGCATCCGCGTCTGAAGTAATCACCGGAATGCCAAAACTCATTGCCTCCAGCACCGGTATACCAAACCCCTCAAATTTGGAGGGCAAAACGAATGCCATTGCACTGGAGTACAACTCAATTATATCCCGGTCCGAAGGATTCGAAACGAAAACAACTTTTTGCCCGATACCGCTATTCTTTGCAAGTTCTTTTTCCTGCGCGTAAGCGTCATTACCCGCGATGTATAACGATATGTCCGCAGCCGCGTGTTTCTTTGTAAAAAGCGCAAATCCCCTCAATAATATTTCCAGGTTTTTGTAACTCCTGCCGTTGCCTACATACAGAAAATATTTCCTGCCCGAAGGATTTATGCAGACTCCGGACAGGTTTTCCTTATCCAGGCCCGCGGCATCGTATATCACGCATAATTTGTCTTTGCACTTACTGAAAATACCGTTTATCTGGGCTTTGGAAAATTGCGAACCTGTTACTATGGCGTGAGCCTTACTTACGGTAGAAAAAATGGAATACTTTAACCATAGCCGTGGAAGAAAAGAATAAAATCCGTACCTCTTGAAGTAAAACGGGTCAACAATAAAGAAAAGATCGTGAATATTTACCACCGTTTTTACTTTTGGCGGAACCAGCACCGGCAGCCAGGAACGCGTGGAATGTAAAATGTGCAATTTATCTTTTAATGCCTTAACATAAATTTCAACTTCATTTAATGGATTTTTCTTTGAATACCGGCAATTCGAAACAATAAAATTTTTGCCGAGCGCAAGCGATGAGATATCATAATTGGTATAGATAACATATTCATTCTGAGTATCAATTTGCGATAAAGCCTGTATGAGACACAGGGATACCCTTGTAACTCCACAGATTTTATTATTGGCGGAACGTATGTCAATTCCGATACGCCGGCATTTTTCCGGATTCATGGCTGGCACTAGATCAACCTCCGCAACTTCAGGCCGATACGCCTTATAACAGGATTACTATGATATAAATGGTTAATCATATCGTTTGCGTAAAGGAAGGATACGACGTATCGGAACAATTTAGGGCCGTTGGTTTTATTGAAAACGTAACGCCTTTTCACTGTTTTCTCCACTTCCTGGGCGTAGGCGAACGCTTTCTTACGTTTTTCCAGGTTAAACTCGGGAGTGGAGAATAAAGGCTCGTTAATGTGGTGCGACGCTTCGCTCAGGTATTTTTCCGGGAGCGAGACGAACAGGTTGTTAGATTTCACCCATTCGAACAACTGGCTGTATGGAAATGGTATCAAATTGTAAAAGCGCGTGGAATACACCGGATACCTTAATGCCAATGACACCGATTCCAGGAAATCGTCATATGTTTCCGTTGGCGAACCGATAATGAAGAATAAAACCACCTTGTAATCAAGTGCGCAGGCATCCTTGATTCTTTGCTCTATCGTCTCGATTTTCTCGCTTTTACGAATCGCGCTTAAAACCTTATTGCTGGCTGATTCCACGCCAAAAGCTATCTCGTTAAAACCCGCATCCCGCATTTCCTTCAGCAACCCGTAATCGGTTTTATCCGCCCGGATGCCGTTGGCGCACGATAGAACCAACCCCTCGAGTTTAAGGGATTTTAATAAATCGCATAATTCCCGCACCCGTTTGGGAATCAATGTAAAATTGTCGTCCAATACCAGTATCCTTCGATACCCGATACCGTACCAGTACCGTATCTCTTCCGCGATATTGCGCGGAGACCTGCAACGGAATATTTCGCCGATCGTCCTCGGCACGGGACAATATATACACTGATATGGGCAGCCGCGCGAAGTAATGATGGAGATATTCGAAGAATACTTTTTTAATTCGAATTTCCGGTAACGCGGATAATGTATAGCGTCCAACTCGCGCAATACACTGACCGCGTTTGACATTATCTCGCCGTTATCGCGGTATATCAAACCCGGTATGCCGCGACATTCAATCGAAGCGTCGCAAATACGCACTATCGCTTCTTCTCCCTCCATTACAACGCCGTAATCTATGGCGGGACACTCTTTAAGCACGTCTTCCCTGAACGTAGACACGTGCGGCCCGCCCGCAATTATTTTCAGCGAAGGGAATTTCTTCTTAATCGCGGCGATGATCGCATAAGAAGCTTTGTAATGATAAGTGAACAGGCTGAAACCCACAAGGTCGTACTTTTTATTTCTAATCGCCGAGGACAGGTGGTTTTCGTTATACCCCAGCATCATGTCTAAAACATCATGCTCTATGCCGTTAACGGTAAGCGCCTCGGATAAATACCCAAGCCCAACCGGCGGAAAATCCGGGACGGTATACCTGCCTCTTGAAACGGGAACATTAACCAGAAGAATATTGTTAAATCTTTTTTTCATTGGCATAATCAAAAAATCCCTTGAGCCTGCCTTTTAAAATTCCCGAATATACTTTGACACCGTATACGTCAAATGCAAGCGTACTCGACAGCAGCTTAATAAAAGGCTTCGCTATTTCAACGCCATATATGGCAAGAAGAACCAAAAGCTTCTTTTCCATGAAATGCTTCGCATAGACAGCGCCTTCTCCCATCCCGTAATTGAATACTTTTTCAATGTAATTACTGTTCTTATGCCTGTTTTCCCTTGCATGATAGCCTATCGCGTCCGGCGCGTAAATGACCCTGTGCTTTTTCCGGTGAAGCAACCTTAAGATTATATCAATGTCCTCCGCGCCGCCGTATTTTGCGCCGACGCCGAATGAACGATCATAGCCGCCCACATCCAAGAATGCTTCCTTTCTGAAAACCATATTGCCGCCCAGGCACCTCTTCAACCTCGCCGGCGAATATGTTATGGCGATCAATTTATCGTCATGAACTCTGGCATATGGCGAATGATCGTCCGTATTGAGCAATCTGCCGCAAAGCGCGGATATGTCCCGGCTGAAATGTTTTCTTATACTGGCAGCATAATTCTTGTCCAGCATCACATCATCGTCAATGAATGCAATTATGCCGTTGCCCGCCAAACGCGCACCCTCGTTACGCGCATTGGATAAACCGTACTCACTGACATGAAATAACCTGGCTACGGGAGCAAATCTAACCGGATTGTCTTCGCCCTGGTGGACGATAATAATCTCGTCTTCGCCGGAAAGCTGGCCGGCTATGGAATCAACGCACCGGGATACGTTCTTCGATGCACCGACCGTCGGTATTACAAATGTAATCACGCTCATGCCCCGCCTTTTGCGGCTAAATACTTTTTCATTTTCAGATATGGCGGAATAAGCAGATAAGACAGGGGCAATGATTTTATTATATCCTTCAACAATTCCCGGACAGAAACCAACAATGAGCTTTTTGAAAAGACGAGGAACTTAAACAGCCTCTGGCCTGCTGAAATTTTCCATTTAGGAAAACCGGGCAGTTTCAAAATGCTTTTCCCGAAATAGCTTCCCGAATTTGCGTGCTCCTCAACCAGGTTTCCGGAATAACACGATTCGCCAAGTTCCGTGCCCCTGAACGGGTAATAGATGGAAATTTGAACATTATCCGGCTTGATCCTTTGGTTTAGCCTTACCGTTTCATAAAAACTGCTCCATGTTTCGCCCGGCAAGCCGACCATGTTGAACGTTGAAAGCTTCAACCCCTCCCTGTGAATGATCTCCGCCGATTTTTCTATAAAAGAATTCTTCATGTTCCTTTTTAACACTTGCCGGCGAATATTCTCGTCTCCGCTTTCTATGCCTATTGACACGGTCATGCATCCGGACTCTTTTAATAACCGGGCCACCTCGGGTGTAATCGTCTCCGGGCGCGCGTTGCAGTTAAACGGGATGTTCACGTCTTTCCTGTATTCAGCCAGGAATTCCCGCAGCCATTTAGGGTTCTTGGTAAAAGTATCGTCATCAACCTCAAAATGATCGGGGCCGATTGTATCCTTATACCGCCTGGCCAGCGCGACAGCCCGCGGGGGACTCATAAACCGTATGGGTTTCCCCTGCCCGCCGTAAATCGCCCTGTAAGCGCTATTGCAGCAATAACTGCAATTATAGGGGCAACCTCGTGAGAAAAATATACCCGGATAATTATGAACTATTTTTCTGTCATATATCTCATAATCGGGAAACGGCAACACATCAATGTCCTCGGTACGCTGCGCAGCCCCGCGCGCCGCGACATTGCGCGAACGTATTCCCTGCGTATTCAACCAGCCGTTTCCGCTGCGTATGCCCCGGACGATATCACCTATTGCCGTTTCACCCTCGCCTATGACAAATGCATCTATCGCATCCGTCTCGCAAATGGCGCCGGGAAAAAGAGTGGCGTGCGGGCCGCCGCATATTACAGGAGCAGCGGTTATTTCCCTTATCCCGGACGCTATTTGTTTAATAAACTCCCACTGGTTGGAATATGCGGTTACGGCGACAAGGTCGTAATTTCCGGCGGCGATGAATTTCAGGTACGATTTATTGTTAAATGACACGGTGTCAATTATGTTTAAATCCGCATCACAACCGTTTTGCAACAGTATGGAAGCAAGAACAGCCAGGCCGTGGTTAATCTGTATCCCCGTGTCCTTCATCATCACATTCGGTTGAATCAATACCGCTTTCATTTCTTTATACCCCGGCATATAAATGATTTTGCAAGATGATAGAAGCTCCTGGGCGACGGTAAGTAAAAAAATGCCTTCCCGTATTGCCTGCGTGCCTCTGGTATCATGCCGCGTAACCTGAAATTTCTCCCCATTGCAAGGTGTATATTGCTTTCCAGTAACCTGTTAAGCCAGGAACCTGCGATAAGTTTAGCAAGGGCTTCGTATTCCGTAGCGCCAAGTAAAGCACTTGTGTTCTTGTTCCGGCGATAAAATTCCCGCACGACAATACCGGTCTGCTCCTGCTTACGACAGTTAACCAGCGAGACGGACGCCGGGTTGATGCGGTAATAATAGAGAGGCATATCAATATTGTCAACGGGATATTTGTTCGCGATACGCAGAAATAATTCGTAATCCTCGCCGTATATGAATACGTCATTATAGGCGCCTATCTCATCGAGGCACGATTTTCTTATCATAACCGAACCGTGAATAAACCGGTTATTTTTGAGTATTTTTTTATGGAGGCGGGATGTTCCCGTCATAATTTTCTGGCGCTGTATCACAACGCCATTTTCATTGATTATATATCCGGCTGTTCCAAGAAGCATGATCCACGGGTTATTGCGCAGATACCGCATTTGTTCCATGAAACGGTCAGGGTGCGAGTAGTCATCGGCATCCTGGCGCGCTATAATCCCACCCCGGGCCGAGGCAATCATTTCATTTAAAGAAACCGTCAATCCTTTGTTCTGCCTGTGTGTCAGGCGAATGCGTCCGTCCCTGCTTGCATACTCGTCAAGAATGGCCGGAGATTCGTCATTTGAGCCGTCATCAATTATAATGAACTCAAAATCGCCGAGACTCTGGGCAAGCACGCTTTCCACGGCCTGGCGCAGGTAACGCGCACCGTTGTAGACTGACATTATTACGCTTATCTGTGGCATGGTTATTTTTTCCTGCCCACCGCAAGAATCATATGTGAAAACAGGCAGGCGGGCATAATACTTCCGGCAATATAAAAAGGCAAAAGAAAGGCCTTGCGCAAAATATTGGAATGCAGTTTCTTTCTTATCAGCTCACCGGCCTTTTCAACATCAATCCGGCAGCATGTATTCAGGAATCTTAAAAAACCGTGGTATTTATGAATAGGCACTATTTTTTCAACTTCGAAATTTCCCTGTTTCAATGCATCGGCTAATTCATGTTTTTTGAACCTGTACTGGTAAAATACTTTTTCGCAACCGGGCGAAGGCGTTAGTTCATCCACACCGGTCAGCCATTGCCTCAGCAAAAGCCGGACGTTATGAAAAGGAACGCTGACTAACAACAACCCGCCGGGTTTTAACAGGCGATGCGCCTCCTTTATACATTCGGCCGGCCCGTTCTCGAAGTGCTCAATAACACCCCATGATATGTAGGCATCAAAATGATTGTCCGGGAACGAAGTTTTTCTAATATCCTCGCAACGAAAATTTATGGAAGGAAATTGCGTTT
>MGVF01000128.1 GCA_001800355.1 Elusimicrobia bacterium RIFOXYA2_FULL_50_26 | reverse complement strand
CTTGCCTGCGCTGGGCTTCTTTCACCTCGGTATCCAGCGTTTCGTTGACCGTTGTAAGAAATATTGTTGACGCTATTGATGCGAGCGGCAAAACGGATGCTATTTCCGGCGGGAGCTTGTCCTTGGGCAGTGAATCGTAAAGGGCGGCCGGCGCAAGCGTTTTGGAAAGGCGTTGCACCTCCTGCGATACTGCCTGTTCAAGCTGGGGCGTTATTTCGGATACGGCGCCCGTTGCCTTAAGCAAACGCAGTATTTCCCTCTGGCGAAGGTTTATCCTGAAATTTTTTATCTTCCTCATGGCAGGGACGCTTTTAAACGGTGCGTATGTATTTTGACGATTTTGCGGCGGCGGCTGATGAAGATTTACGTTTCTTGTAAAGCTCCCATTCAAAAATAAGGGGGCTGCATACGAATATGGATGAATATACGCCGACGATAGTTCCCACAACCATTGCGAATGCGAAATCATGCAGGACCTCGCCACCCATGAAGAAAAGTATCAAAGATACTATGAACACGGTCAACGATGTGATTATGGTTCGCGATAGCGTCTGGTTTATGCTTTTGTTGATGATAGAGCCGAACCCTTCCTTGACTATGAGCTTCATATTTTCTCTTATGCGGTCAAAAAGGACGATGGTGTCGTTAATAGAAAAACCTGCGATTGTCAGAAACGCCGCGATTATGGTAAGCGTTATTTCCATGTTGAACAGCGAGAATATACCGAATACGATAAAGACGTCGTGCATGATGCCAAGCACGCCGGCAACTCCCCATATCCCCGAATGGAAACGAAACGCGACATAAATGATAATGCCGATAAATGAAAAGAACAGGGCGAACATTGCCTGCTTAACCAGGTGTTTTCCCACGGAAGGGCCTACGAATTCCGTTCGCTCGATTGTTGCCGTGCGTTCCGGGAATTGCTGTTTTAATACGCCGGACACCTTTGCGGCAAACTCATCCTGGCTTATATCCGAAATTTTCGTTCGTAATATTATCGAGTTATGCTGCGACCCTTGAGTGCTTTGAAGCTCGATGTTCCCAATGCCGCTTGATGCGAACGCCGCGCGCACCTGGTTCATGGCAACGGGTTTATCGAAGGCCACCTGTAAAAGCGTGCCGCCGGAGAAGTCAATGCCGTAATTAGGGCCGCCGCGCACAATCAATGAAACAATGCCTGCAATAATCAAAAGGGCGGAAATAGCGAAGAACGGCTTGCGTATTCCTATAAAATCGAAATTGGTGTTGTGAAGAAACTTGATTTCCACGTTCGCCTCCGGTTAAAGTTTTATGGTATCTATGATTTTTTCCTGGAACAGTATGTCGTATATCATGCGCGTAACCAATATAGCCGTGAACATGCTTATGATTATGCCCAGCGTAAGCGTAACGGCAAAGCCTTTCACGGGGCCTGTGCCGAACTGGAAAAGGAACACGGCCGCGATAAGTGTCGTAAGGTTGGAGTCAAGAATAGTGGTAAACGCCTTGTCATAACCGGCATCAAGCGCCACCCTCGGAGTTTTTCCTGCGCGCAACTCGTCGCGCATACGCTCAAGTATCAGCACGTTGGCGTCAACAGCCATGGCCAGCGTCAAAGCCATGCCTGCGATGCCGGGCAGCGTCAGCGTGGCGTGAAGCGTCGCCATCATGCCCAGCAGAAGCACGAAATTAAGAACCAGCGCAAAATTTGCGATCATGCCTGAAAAACCGTAGTAAATGAACATGAAAAGCATTACGAACCCCGCGCCGACAGCCGCCGACATGATGCCGAACTTAATGGAATCCTCGCCCATCGTCGGCCCCACGGAACGTTCTTCGATTATACGCACGGGAGCCGGCAATGCGCCCGCCCGTAATACCGTGGCCAGGAGTTTTGCCTCTTCCATCGGAAAATTACCTTCTATTATGGCCTTGCCGTCGGGTATTCTGCTGCGGATGACAGGCGCCGACTGAACAACGCCGTCAAGCACAATTGCAAGGTTCCTGTCCACGTTTTCGCCGGTAACGCGCGCGAACACCTTTGCGCCGTCCTTATTGAATTCAAGCGAAACGTGAGGGTAGCCGTACTGGCCGCCAAGTTCAACCTTTGCGTTTACCAGGCTTGCGCCCGTAAGCTCGGGTGCGGATTTCAGCAGATAATACCTGTCTTCCTTGCCTGCGAACAATTGGTAACCGTCAGGGATAAGTTTTGCAATATCCGGGTGATTCGCGATTTCGTCCATCGCTACGCCTTTTTCCTGCGCTTTTTCAATGATAGTATTTAAACTTGTGCCGGTGTCAACAAGCCGGAATTCGAGGAGCGCGGTTTTGCCTATCAACTCCTTGGCGCGCTGCGGGTCTTTGATACCCGGCAACTGCACCACTATCCAGCGCTCGCCCTGGCGGGCTATCAACGGCTCGGCCACGCCGTACTGGTCAACGCGGTTGCGGATTATCTCCCTCGCACGGTCAAGCGCGTCGCTTGCATCCATGCCGGGCTCCAGTTTTGAAGCGTCAAGTTCAAGCAGAAGGTGGGTGCCGCCCCTGAGGTCAAGCCCCAGGTTGAGTATCTTATTTACGATTTTGTCACGCTGTTTTTCATGCTGTTCCCGCTCCTGAAGAGGCATACGGTACCATTCGAAGCTGGGATAAAGAAAGTAGAGTGCAAGGCCGGTCAAACCAACGGTCAAGAATAGCTTCCACTGGATTTTACTCATTAGAGGAGTTTCCTTTCATTTATGATTAGTTCAAAATTACACTGTAAAAATTTGGCAGCCCTGCGGCAGATGATCATGCGGGACAGGAATATTTCAAAGTACTCCATAACCTGCGAAATCTTCGTGTCTATGGTAACTTCAAGCGAAATCGTCTTTTTATGGTTGTCAACGCGCAAAAACGAGCGTTCCGCCGCAAAATTTACACGGTCGTGAATGTCCACCGCTATCATATTGGGGTTGCGTACGCGGGTTTTATGCACGTCCGACTTGTCGGCGAGAATCAGCGCCGCGGCAACGGGATTTATGGGATCGCCGATCTCCTCTTCGTGGTTGCCTATGGCCGATATGATAGTTGCGATCTCATCAGCCGTGGCGCCCATCTCTTTTAGGATCTTCATCGCTATAAGGGCTGCGGAACGGCCGTGATCCTGCCGGTTTATAACATTGCCGACGTCATGAAGGTAGCCGGCAATGCCTGCAAGTTCCGGCATGGGCGCAGAATAATCCAAATGCAAAAGCGTATTGTGCGCAACCGCGGCAACCAGCGAGACGTGGCGAAAGCCGTGTTCTGTATATC
Source organism: Elusimicrobia bacterium RIFOXYA2_FULL_50_26 (assembly GCA_001800355.1). Taxonomy (GTDB): domain Bacteria; phylum Elusimicrobiota; class Endomicrobiia; order Endomicrobiales; family XYA2-FULL-47-53; genus XYB2-FULL-50-12. The sequence continues at coordinate 28,898 of MGVF01000128.1, read as the reverse complement.
CCACGGCTCCCAGGTATTCGTTCGCCGCCTCTATAAAATTATTAACCAGCTGATTTTGCTTGACTTTCTCAAGCGTAATCCCTGAATATTGCGGCCTTGTATTCATAATTCGTTTCTCTTTAGCGTTTTGAGGTTGTCGTCGTCATTGCGAGACCAAAGGGCGCGGCAATCTCGCTTTTCATCAGAAGCAACGTCGAGATTGCTTCGCTCTCGCTCGCAATGACCTCAAACTGCTAAAGAGGCACCATATTCAATAGGCTATTTTATTATTTCGGGCGTTACTGTCTGCGATTCGGGAGGGATTACGGCCGATACCGCACTTTTGTCAATTATTATTTTGACTCCCTCGGCTATTTTAACTTCCAGAAGGTTGCCTTTAAGCGCAACCACCACGGCGTGTATGCCGCCGGAAGTTATTACACGGTCGTCTTTTTTCAATTCGTTAAGCATTTTCTGATGCTCTTTCATCTTCTTCTGCTGCGGGCGTATCATCAAAAAATAGAATATGAAAAAGATTACTATTAAAGGCAGGAAGCTTCCCAGGGGGTTGGATGAGCCTTGTGCCGGGGCCTGGGCAAAAACTGCGCTTGAGGCAGCGGTAAGGATAGTGGCGCTGGTGATAATTCGTTTCATAATGTGTCCTCCTGTTATTCTTTTGATTCTATTGTAACGATGGCCTTTGCGGCCAGCACGGCGATTGATTTATCCGTGTCCGTAAGAAGTTTTTTAAACTGAGCAATTTCGTTGCGTTTTGAAATCTTTTCAAGAACGGCCATGGCGCGCAGACGCGCATCTTTTTCAGGGGCCGACAACACCTTGACAAGAAAAGCTTTCCCCTTGTCCAAACCCATGCCGTTAAGCGCCTCGGCGGCGGCTATGCGCACGAAACCGTTTGTATCTTCGAGAGCTTTTTCAAGAGCCTCCGCGGCAGCCGCATCGCCTATCAATCCCAGGGCGACAGCGGCTTTTTCGCGCACTATGTCGTCTTTATCCCAGAGAAGTTCCTTTATGGCGGGAACGCTTTCGTTATCTTTTAATTTTCCCAGGGCTATCGCAGCCGCTGCCCTGGCATCGCGGTTCCAATCTCCCAGCCTCTTCCTTAAAGCCGGCGCTGACGACTTTTCCCCGATCTCGCCCAACGCGGCGGCGGCTTTCGCGCGAACTTCCTGCTTTGTGCTTTCAATCGCAGATATGAATTTGTCCGCTATGGAGCGGTCGCCCAGTTTTGCCAGCGCAATAAGGCAGGCGTCCGCCACCCTGCCATCCTCGTCATCAAGCATCTCGCGCAGCAACGATTCGGAACCCATATCCTTAATAGCGCCCAGCGCTGCGGCCGCCTCGGCGCGGATTGAACCCTTTGCTATGGCGCGCACACGCTCTACTGCCGACGGATTTTCGGATAGTTTGGGGCGGGTAAGGAGTATTTTGCGGATAACCTGGACACCGGACGTGTCGCCTATCCTGTGAAGGGCTACGGCCGCTTTTATGCGAACGGAATCACTGGTATCTGTAAGAAGATTTTTAAGGCCGGGCGCCGATTCTTTGTCGCCGATCTCGCCCAGCGCGGTGGCGGCGACGGCGCGCACTTCGCCGGCGGTATCGGATAACGCGGCGCGGATCAGTTTTAACTCAGCCGAATTTTTTTTGGCATCAACTGCCGGTGTTAAAATTAAAACAAACGCGGCCATGACGGCCACGCCTGCAACAAGCCTTTTATTCATGTTGGAAATAGCCCGAAAAGAAACGTTTTTTTGCTTCAATGAACGTATCCGATTCTATTGATTTTCTAACAATATCCAGCAAGTTTATCATAAAATAAAGATTATGTAAAGTTAAAAGCCGCAAAGCCAGCAGTTCCTGGGAGCGGAACAGATGATTGATGTAACTTCTTGAGTATCCCCGGCATGCCGGGCAATTGCATTCGGGGTCAACAGGCCCGAAATCACGCTGGTATCCGGCATTGCTTATGTTCACCTTGCCGCGCATGGTGAAGGCCTGCCCGTTGCGTCCGTTGCGCGTCGGCAGCACACAATCGAACATGTCTATCCCGCGCTCTACCGCCTCCCATATATCTTCGGGCATGCCCACGCCCATAAGGTAATGCGGTTTTTCTTCCGGTAAAAGCGGCACTGTCGCTTCCAGCATGGCGGCCATCTCATCCTTTGGCTCGCCTACCGAAAGCCCGCCTATCGCATAGCCCGGGAAGCCGATTTCCACGGTGCGGCGGGCGCTTTCCTGTCTTAAATCGGAGTATACAGATCCCTGGATTATGCCGAACAATAACTGCCCGCGTTCCGATACGGGCTTGTTTTTCTCAAAATACTCTTTACATCGTTGCGCCCATTTAACGCTTGTATCCATGGAGCGCCCGGCATAATCATATGCACAAGGATACGGCGCGCACTCGTCGAAGCACATGATTATGTCCGCGCCTATTTTCTGCTGTACTTCTATTGATTTTTCGGGGGTGAAGGTGTGTTTTGAGCCGTCTATGTGTGAGCGGAACTCTACGCCATCGGCGTTAAGCCGGCGCAGTGTCGCCAGGCTGAATACCTGGAAACCGCCGGAATCGGTGAGCATCGGTTTTTTCCAGCCGATAAAGTTATTGATGCCGCCGGCCGCGCTTATGAGTTCCGTGCCGGGGCGCAGGTATAGATGGTAGGCATTCGAAAGAATTATCTCGGCGCCAAGCGCGACAAGCTCGTCGTTGGATATGCTTTTTACAGTGCCTTGCGTGCCGACAGGCATAAAAACGGGTGTGCGGATTGTACCGTTCGCCGTCTCAAGCGTTCCCAGTCTGGCCTTGCAATCGCCGGATTTTTTTAAAATTTTGAATGTGCCGACAGTCATAAAAGTTGTATCTCTTTGGTGTTTAGAAGTTGTCGTCGTCATTGCGAGCCCGAAGGGCGCGGCAATCTCGCTTTTCATCATAAGCAAAGTTGAGATTGCTTCGCTCTCGCTCGCAATGACCTCAAATTGCTAAAGAGACATTAAAAGTTTACAGGTAAACGATGTCCTGTTGGTGAATTAGCGAAAGATAAAGCAGCAGATAGTCCCTGATGTGGCGCGTAAGCAGGTAATTGTTCTTGATATGCTCCCTGCCGTTTTCGCCGAGTTTGCGGGCATATTCAGGGCTGTTCAACAATTGTTTTATGGCGAATGCGGCGCCGTCAACCGAATAGCACAGTAATCCCGAATACTTGTGCGTTATCTGCAAAGGTATTCCGCCGACGTTGGATGCGACGACGGGCTTTCCCTTCCATAACGCCTCGGCAACCGTAAGCCCGAAACCCTCTTTAAGCGATTTTTGCAGGATAATATCCGATGCGCGCTGCAGTGCGTTTACTTCTATGTCGTTATGCGGAAGAAGAAGAATATGTATATCTTTGTCGTCGGCGGCGCGGTTTCTTACCTCTTCAAGAACCTGTATGCCCTCAGGGTCATCGGATGCGCCGCCGCCGGCAAGAATAAGCTGGCAATCATGATAACGTTTAACCTTCTTGTAGGCCTCGATTACGCCAATGGGGTCTTTAAGCCGGTCGAAACGCGAAATCTGGGTTATGATGGGCTTGTCTCTTTCAATGCCGTATTTCTCAAGCACCTTATCTATCGTTGACTCCGGAAGCTCGCGGTTTTTATCGCTCAACGGATCTATGGACGGAGAAATAAGGAACTGCCTGATGCTCAACTCCTGGGAGAACTGGGGCGCCGAGAATATCGCGGCATCGTATTGACTGATAAATCCCCGGAGGAAATCCCACACCTCGCGGTTCGGATTTGAAACGTCTATATGGCAGCGCCAGATCCAGTTATTGTCTTTTTTCTTTTGAATCAGCGCGATTGGCTGCGGGTCGTGAATGAAAACGGCATCGGCATCAATCTGCATCTCGGCAATGTTGGCGCGGCCGGTTTCGATGAATACGTCGAAATCCTTTGCGGTTATCTCGGTGGGGCGTCCGTGCAGCGCGTTATGAAATTTTTTTGTCACCTCAAAAAACTGGTTGCCGCCTTTAATCACGTCCCAGCGCGCGCTGACACCGATTTCCTGAAGCAACGGCAGCATTCGCGTAAGTATTTCCGCAACGCCGCCTCCCACGGATGTCGAGTTTACGTTAAGTATGCTTTTGCCCTGCAAACGCGTAGCCAAAAGCCGCAAATCATCAACAACCGCCTGCCCGACTATAGGGATGTATTCTTCAATAGTAGCCATAATATGTCCCCCCTTTTTATACTTTCACCGTGGAATAGGTTATGCGCTTGATTATCGTGCCGCGCAGGTGTTCCAGCGTATGCGTGTACGGGTCCAGTTGCGCTATCCGGTCTGCCAGCTCCTTGTCGCCTACGGAAGTTTCTATCCAGCGCGAAAAGTCGTTCGTGCCTTTTTCAAGGCGCAGGCGCGCCTCGAATATGTGAAAATATATCGAATCAAGCGTTATTTTTTTAAGAAGCTCGGTAAACTCGTGCAGGTTTGTTGCGACGTAATTAGTGGGCAATATGAAATTTACGGATTTTACGAAATAAAAATCGTGGCCGTCGGGCGCGTTTTTTTGACGAAGTTTCGGGTGCAGGGAAAGGTGGTTCTCTATGGTTAATATGATTTTCTCGCGCAGGGAACGCAATGTGGGATACTGTATGGTGTCAATGCTTGCCAGCTCTTCGGCAAGCTCGCTTTCCTTCAATGTTTCAGAAACCCAGTAGGCAAAATCGTTGGGCGGCTCCGGCGAAACGTACTGGTGCTGCTGCAGGTAGCGATGGGTGTGCTGGTAAATGCTCGACGTGGGGACCTGCTTGATATAGTACAACAGCTCTTCCAGATTTGATGCCTTCAACCCGGTCAGTTCGGCAAGCTGCATTCTTGTATAAAAACGAAACGGCTCCCTGGCCGTTGCAAATGAGTTCATTGCGCCTCCTATGTTACAGAAACTTGTCTTTGTTTATGAAAAGTTCGAATTCGCATTTCAGCGCGCGGCTGGCGCGGCGGCACAGTTTGGTGCGCGAAAGAAATATTTCAAAGTATTCCATCACGGGGCATATTTCAGTGTCTATTGTAAGTTCCAGTGAAATGACGCGCGTTTCCCCGTTGACGCGCAGGAACGCCCGCTGGCAGGCGTAGTTAACCCTGCCGTGCATATCAAGCGTGGCAAGGTCCCGCAGGCGAACACGGGAATGATGAACATCGGTTTTATCGCCGAGTATTATCGCCGCCGCTATGGCGGACGATGGGTCCACATCCTTGTCTTCATGGCTGCCGATGGCATTTATTACAGGGAATATATGAGTGTAAGGCAGTTCCAGGTTTTCAAGAATGTCGAGGGTAAGCAATGCCCCGTTTTGCGCGTGTTCCTTCTGCCCCATGGCATTGCCTATGTCGTGCAGGTAGCCCGCAATTCGCGCAAGCTCCACATCCCGCGCGGGAAAATCCAGGAATTTCAGCACGTTGCCGGCTATGTGCGAAGTAAGCTGGGCGTGGCGAAACCCGTGTTCCTTGTAACCGATAGCGGCAAAATTATCATCTGCCGCCTTCAGGTAGGCCTGGATGTCATGGTTAACGGAAAGCTGGTCAAATGTCAGGTGGTTCATAAGTTAATTATACCAATTATACCATTTAATATTCAAAGTATAAGCATCGCGTCGCCGTAAGAATAAAAGCGGTACTTTTCCTTAATGGCTTCGGCGTATGCGGCAAGTATTGCGGCGCGCCCCGCGAAAGCGCTTGCCATCAACAGCGGCGTCGAATGAGGCAGGTGAAAATTTGTTATTAAACCGTCCACGGCGTTAAACCTGTGTCCGGGATGTATGAAAATCGAAGTTTCGCCGGAAACCGCTTCCGCGGCATCGTTTTCAAGAGGCGCGGCAAAAACAGTTTCAAGCGTGCGGGTTGAAGTCGTGCCGACTGAAAAAACTCTGCCCCCGCGGGCGCGGCAGGCGCGTATGGCGGAGATGGTTTGGCGCGGCACCTCGTAACGCTCGGGAAGCATACGGTGGCTTTGTACATTATCGGACGTTACAGGTTTAAATGTTCCCCATCCGACATGAAGCACCACATGGACGATGTCAACGCCTTTGTCTCTTATTCGTTCAAGAAGGCCGTCGGTAAAGTGAAGCCCGGCGGTAGGCGCCGCGATCGAACCGGCACGATCCGCATAAACCGTCTGGTAACGTTGTTTGTCTTCCCCGCAAAGCAGTTGCTGGCAACCGGTTTTACGCTTTATGTAAGGCGGTAACGGCATAAGCCCGTGTGCCATCAGCGTTTCATGCGCGTCCGCCCCTGAAATTGAAAGCACACTTTCACCCGTTGCGGTTTTATCCGCTACCACGGCGGTCAGGTTGCCGGGAAAAATAATCTTTTTGCCAACGGCCAGGGAAGGCCTGAGCAGCGCGGCAAGCCTGGTATCTCCCGTCGAAGGGGTGGCCGGCGGCGACAGGAACAACGCCTCCACCCTGCCGCCGGTCTCTTTCCTGCCGAAGAGGCGCGCCGGTATCACCTTTGTCCGGTTTATTACGAGGCAATCTCCGGCATTTATGTATTCTATAATATTCTCGAACAACCGGTGTTCAACAGCGCCACCGTTGCGGCGCAGCACCATCAGCCGGGACCGGTCGCGGGATTCCGACGGACGCTGCGCTATCAACTCCTGCGGCAACTCGTAATTGTACGAAGACAGGATAAGGTCAGGATTAGTGTCAATCTTCCCATTTTTCAACGGTGGCTCCGGGATAGTAGTAGTGAAGGATTTCATGGTAGTTGTAATTCTTTTCCGCCATTGACTTGGCGCCCCACTGGCACATGCCTACGCCATGCCCCCAGCCTTTTCCGCGAAACTCGTACCCGTCGCGGTAACGGACAATGCCGGTAAAGAAAACGCTTTTGATAAGCCAGGGGTCTACGGCAAGCCGGAATTTCGGGGCGGGTATTGTAAGCGTCCCGCCGCCATGAGTGATTTTCAGCAGTTTTGTGCGTCCCGAAGCGTCCTTGCCGCCGGCTGCGGAAATGTTTTTAATCTCGCCCACGGGATACCCCGCCTTTGTAAGGCGCGTCCTGATTAACGAAGGAGAAAGCAGGTTCTTCCAGGCGTTATGAGGGCTGTCCGCGCAAAATGTGTCCCGGCGGCCGGAAAGGTACGACGGCGATTTCCTTTCCCATATCCAGACGAAATCGGGGTTTTCCGTATGCCCGCCGCATGAAGCATGGAAAAGAGTCTGGGCAAGCGCGCCATCGAAGGTAAGCACTTCGGAACACGTGCTATTGACCGCGGTGGTGGTGCGCAGGTCCTCCGATTCCACGCCGCCATAAACCTGGCAATGCGTTTGCGCGCAAAGGTCGAAACCTTCCTTCATGTGCCGGCGCATGTTTCTTAAGGCATATGTCCGGCTTACCACAGCCTGGGCCTTTAGCGCCTCCGCGTTCCACTTCGGGTTAACCTCGCGCGGCAGTATGCCGTAAAGATAATTTTCAATTCCCAACTCGTTTATAGCCGTCAATTTGTCTTTTTTGCAGGTTAGCATTATGCTGTCGCGGTAACGGCGGCCGTTAACGCGGACGCGGCCGGTTGAATCATTCGGAACCAGGCGCACCGGCGCTGAAAAGTATGTGCCGTTAAAATAAATATTGCCGTCGCGGCACCGCACAAGATAATCATCATTCGTCTTTAAATCCGTGCATTTGCCGGTGTTCATCTCATAGAGATAATAGCCGTTGTCGCCGCTGATGTTTAACGAGGCGGCGTTTTGAACTATGCCGATGCGGACTATTGACTCCTGGATTTTTTGAGCGCCGGCACAGGCGGTAATGGCAACCGACATAACCAGCAGCGCGATAAACTGTTTCACGGCAAATCTCCCATTGAGAATGTGCAGCCGCAGTATTTCTGCATGTAGGAGCCGAAACGCCAGGCAATGTTTTTCCCTTCGTAATAAACGCCGCGGAAATCGCGATATACGAAATCAACCTTGTGTTTTTGGGACGCCGCTTCACCGGCACGGCGGATAAGTTCATGCTTTTGCCACGGACTGGACAACAACGTCGTGGAAAAATGGGATATGCCAAGCTCGCTTGCCATGCGCGCCGTTTCTTCCAGCCTTAACCGGTAACAGAAAGCGCACCGGTCGGGCGCGTCCGACGCGCGCTTGATCCAATCCTGGCCATCGGCCTGCGCTCCGTCGCAGAGCTGGATGTTCAACGAGGCAAGATAGGATGCAAGCGATGTCCTGCGTCGTTGCCATTCATCTTCCGGATGAATGTTGGGGTTATACCAGAAACCGGTTATTTTGTATTCCGCGCCAAGCAATTCAAGCGCTTTCGGCGAACACGGCAGGCAACAATGATGAAGAAGCAGAGTATCCATGGGAATATGTTATGTATTACAGCTATTCGGTTAAACGGCATTAACTCCCCCTCACCTTAATCCTCTCCCCGTCGGGGAGAGGAAATAATGCAGCTTTAGCCCTCTACCCGTTGGGGAGAGGGTAGGGTGAGGGGGTATGGCAACCGGACGGCACATATGATTACATGTTAAGCGGTAATTCGTGGCGGATGTCTATGCAGGGTGAAATGGAACAGATACCCGGCTCAAGCGGTATGTGCATGGGGATGGCCATTGCACTGTTTATTTCCGCAAGTAAATCATTTATCCGGCGAATGTATGGCTCCGGAGGCATAATGTTGCGTTCGTAAAGAGCAAACAACCTGTGTTCAACTTTGGGAAAATGCAAATGCAGAAAATTCATAAAAAACGACTTCATCGCCGGGTGCGCCATGCATAGTATTGCAGGCAATATATAATCTCCCTCGGCTTTTTTTACGCGTTCAACCACTTCCTTCATTTGTTCGCGTGAGTCCGTGATTGCCGGGATAATCGGCGAGAGCACGACGCCGGCAAATATGCCCTGGCGCTTTAACGCGACCAGCAGGTCAATCCGCGATTGGGGATCGGGCGTGCCGGGTTCAAGCGTTTGGGAAAGCTTTTTATCCATGGTGCAGATGGAAATGCTTACAGCGAGCAAACCGCTTTGCGAGTAATCCCGCAACATACTGATGTCCCGCAAGACAAGCTCGGATTTAGTGAATATCTGAAGCGGCATGCGGCGCTTCATTATAATGTCAAGCGCATGACGGGTCAGGTTGAATTTTTTTTCGGCGCCGCAGTAAGGCTCGCAGGATGTTCCGATGCCAATATGCAGTTTATGGGTTGTAGCATCCAGTTCCCGCGAAAGCAGGTGCAGCATATTCGTCCGCACGCCGGTTTTTGAGAGACGGGATGACGGGCAGTATACGCAGCCGCCGGCGCATCCGACATACGGGTTATAGCAACAATCAATTTTTAGCAAGGGGTGCTGCGCCTGAAGCCTGGCCAACGCCTTCCTTGACTGCAAGTAATGGAGTGTATCCATATATTCACCAAATCAGTTTCCTCTCCCCTCCGGGGAGAGGATTAAGGTGAGGGGTGGTTCAATATTCCGACGATTTTCCCCTCATCCTGGCCTTCTCCCCGAAGGGGAGAAGGAACGTGAGCTAAAAGAGTTCTTCCTGGTTTTTTGCCGGCGGGGTGTATCCTAGATGGGTGTATGCGTGTTGCGTTACTACGCGCCCCCTCGGAGTGCGCGCGAGAAACCCTGCCTGCATAAGAAAAGGTTCGTACACATCCGTAATGGTGTCAACTTCCTCGGAAACCGCAACTGCGATTGTTTCTATGCCCACGGGGCCGCCGGAAAATTTGTCTATGATTACCTTTAGTATTCGCCTGTCCATCGCGTCAAGGCCGGATTCGTCAACCTCAAGGGCGGCCAGCGAGTAGCGCGCCATTTCGATAGCAACCTTGCCGGCGGACTTGACCTCGCCGAAATCGCGCACCCGGCGCAGCAGCCGGTTTGCTATACGCGGCGTGCCTCTTGAGCGGCGCGCGATCTCACTGGCGGCTTCGTCCGATATGTCAATTTTCAGCAGTATGCTTGAGCGCGACACTATACTGGTCAACTCGCCGCCGGTATAAAAATCAAGGTGATTAACGATCCCGAAACGTTCCCGGAGCGGGCTTGAAAGAAGGCCGGCGCGCGTGGTCGCGCCTATAAGCGTGAAACGCGGGAGAGGCAATTTGATGGTTTTCGCCGATGGCCCCTGGCCGATGATAATATCAAGCTCGTAGTCTTCCATCGCGGGATAAAGCGATTCTTCCACGAGATGGTTCATGCGGTGTATTTCGTCTATGAAAAGTATGTCCCCCTCGGCAAGATTTGTGAGTATTGCGGCAAGGTCTCCGACCCGTTCAAGCACAGGCCCCGAAGTTGAGCGCATATTACCGCCCATCTCGCGGGCTATGATGTGGGCAAGAGTGGTTTTCCCCAGGCCGGGCGGCGCGTAAAATAAGCAATGATCAAGCGCCTCGCTGCGGTTTTTCGCCGCCTGGATGAAAATCTTAAGGTTTTCCTTAAGCTTTTCCTGGCCGATAAACTCGTCGAGCGTCTGCGGCCTCAGCGTATTCTCAATCTTGCGCTCTTCAGGCAGCGGCACGGGGGCAATTACCCTGTCGTTAATATTGTTATCAATGTTCATTATAAATACCGCAAGGCGGAGCGCAGCAGTTGTTCAAGAGATTGTTGCGCTTTTTCCGTTTCCAGCAACTTATCTATTATCTCGCGCGCATGGCTTTCCTTGTATCCAAGCGCCACAAGCCCCTGCACGGCATCCGTGCGAAGCCGCGACGGCGCGCGTTCAGCCGAACGGCCGATTACCGGCAAAGGCGCTTCGCCGATTTTATCTTTAAGAGCCGCGACAAGTTTATCGGCCGTCTTTTTCGTGAAGCCGAATGCGCCGGTCAGCACTGCAATATCCTTATTGATTATCGCGTTTTTAAAATCGTGGATGGACGAGGTAATCTTATCAAGGTAATCCAGCGCTTTTTTTGCGCCCGCGCCCGGGACCTCTTCCTTAAGCAGGGTGAAAAGGTCGCGTTCTTCTTCGGTGAGAAAACCGTATAACGTAACGTTGCCGCCATACATGGCTACCGATTCATAAACAAAAAGTTTTACGGGATGCCCCATGGGAGGAAGCTGGTTCATGCATGAGGCGGAGATACAGGCTTCGTAGCCGATACCGTTGACGTCTACGATTGCGACGCCGTTTCCGGCACAGTCGAGTGTTCCGCGAAGAAAGGTTATCATCGTATATTTAACGGGGACCGCGACGTGTGCGCATGGCATATGGCTATGGCAAGCGCATCCGCGGCATCGTCGGGTTTGGGGATTTCAGTAAGTTTCAGGAACGTTTTAACCATTTGCTGTATCTGGTTCTTGTCGGCTGACCCGTAACCGGTAAGCGCGATTTTGACGTGGCGGGGATTGTACTCGCAAACCGGCAGGTTTTCAAGCGCTGCGGACAACAGTATTACGCCCCGCGCCTGGCAGACGGCAGCCACGGTGCGCGCCTCCTTGGAAAAAAACAACTCCTCGATGGCCAGTATTTCCGGCGTGTAGCGTTGTATTACGGTGCGCAGGCAGTTGTGGACTTCTTTGAGCCTCTCGCCCAGCTTTTGAGAGGGTTTTGTTTTGATGCAGCCGTAATTGAGCAGCGCTACGTTGTCCCCTGAGCCGGTTTGCACCAGCCCCCAACCTGTCAACGACAGCCCGGGATCAACGCCCAGAACGATCATGCTATTTGTTGCCTGCTTCTATCGCTTCCATTTCTTTTTCGGATATGTCAAAATTTGCGTATACGTTTTTAACGTCATCGTGCGCTTCAAGGTCGTCCATAAGCGCAAGCATGCGTTCCGCGTCTTTGCCGGTAAGCTTAATGTATGTTTGCGGCTGCATCGTTACCTCTCCGTTTGCGATGGGGACGCCCGCTTTTTCAAGCGCCTGCTTAACGCCTTCGAAATCGGCCGGCGTGGTTAGAACCTCGTAAAAGTCCTCGTCGTCCGTTCTAAAATCCTCCGCGCCGTTTTCAAGAGCGAGAGACATCAGCTTTTCTTCGTCAAATTTGGATTTTTCAACGCCTATATATCCTTTTTGCGAAAACATCCAGGATACGCAGCCGCTTTCGCCCATGTTGCCGCCGTGACTGGAAAACATTTTACGTATTTCAGATGCGGTGCGGTTACGGTTGTCGGTAGTGCCTTCTATTATCACGGCCACGCCCGCCGGCCCGTAGCCCTCGTAAACCACTTCCTCGTACATTACGCCGGGTATCTCGCCCGTGCCGCGCTGCACCGCTTTTTTGATGTTATCCTGAGGCATGTTGGCGTTACGCGCGGTTTCAATTATTTTGCGCAGCCGCGCGTTGTTTTCAACATTGCCCCCGCCTTCGCGCGCCGCCACGGTAATTTCGCGTATAACCTTGGTAAATACTTTTCCCCTCTTTGCGTCAATAATAGCTTTTTTGTGTTTAATACCGGCCCATTTAGAATGCCCTGACATCGGAAAACCTCCAGGTATATAACTTTGAAAAATTGTGTCTCTTCAGCGTTTAGCAGTAATGCCGTTTAGTTAAGTTTTTTATCTTCACCAAATCAGTTTCCTCTCCCCTCCGGGGAGAGGATTAAGGTGAGGGGTTGTTCAATATTGCGACGATTTCCCCCTCATCCTGTCCTTCTCCCCGCGGGGAGAAGGAACTTGAGCTAAAAAAATGAATCGTGTTTTAAGAACAAAAGTTTTAACTAAACGGCATTGAGACAAAACCAAGTGTATAATCCAACAAATTATAGCAAAATTATTTATTTAGTTACAGGCATTGCGTTAATTTGTTGGAGTTTGTCCTTTGCAAACGCATTATCGGGGGTTATGCCCAGCACCTGCTGGAATACCTGCCGGGCGGCTTCATATTGTTTTGTTTCGTAATAAACCAGCCCCATGTTGACCATCACGGAAGTGTTTTTCGGGTCAAAAGAAAGGGCTGTTTTGTATTCGTTGAATGCATCGGCCGTCCTTCCCAATGTGAAATAGATGTTACCCAGGTAAAAATGCGCCTTGAAGCTGCCCGGGGCGAGGCTCACAAGCTTTTCACACCGGGATAGCGCCGCCTGCCAGTTTTTAGACACAATATCGGCTTCCACCGCCCTGAAAAGGTTTTCTATCTCGTTTAACGCGCCGTCATTGCGCCCCAGTCGGGCAAGCGTTATCTTAAGATTCTTCTTTGCAAGTTCAAAATCAGGATCTATTTCATAGGCTTTTTTATAGGCGTCCAGGGCTTCCTCATTACGGTCAAGGCGGGTATAAAGATAACCCAGGTTATTCCATATCTCCTTGTTGCGCGGGAAAAAGTGCAGGCATTGCTTGAACAACTCCACACCGGCGCGCGCATAGAGTTCCGGCGATTGCAAAAATATGCTTCCCAGCGCGTTGTAAGACTCCGGGGAAAGAGGGTTTATATAGATGGAACGCGTGTATTCGATAGTCGCATCGGTTATTTTACCGCTTTGCGCCAGCACGGTAGCCAGGTTGAAATAGATCTCGTCATAGCCTGCGTTTGCGCGTAATGATTCTTTGTACATTTCCAGCGCTTTTTCCCTGTTTTGGGTACGGGCGTATGCGTTTGCCAGCTCATAATTGTTATTAACTTCCAACCGCTGTAACCGATGCGCGGCCTCAAGTTCGGCTGTAGCCGCCGGCAGATTGTCGCGTTTGGAATGTTTGAAGCCCGAGAAATAGTGTATTTCGCCGGCAAAATTGGCGGCATAACGCACCACCAGCGCCCCGCCGAAAATTATCAGTACGATAACGGCGCCGCGCGCGGCCGTTGAGCCGATGTTTATGGTTTTCTTTTCAACCACCCCCAGCCCTGCGAGCAACCCTATGTTCCACCAGTACAAAAATGCGGGGATTGCGAAATGCAGTGAAACGTTTAACAGGTTATCGGTAAGCATACCCACAACGGATGCGGTTAGCGCAATGGCAAGCAGCTTCTTTTCTCCCGTCAGATTTTTTACAAGGAACAGGGCGTATGAAAACAGGGTAAAAAGCAGCCACAGATATACACCGAAACCGGCTATACCGGTTTGCGACCAGATTTCAAGCATCTCGTTATGCGCGTTATTGGCATGTGTGCGGAAGCTGACGTATGCCTCCATGAAAAGGTGCCTGCCCTGGTAGGACGGGTAGAACAGCTCAAAACAGCCCCAACCCCGGCCCAGTGCGGGATACTCCATAACCATGTGCCATGCGCATGACCATATCAGGCGGCGCTGGTGCCATGAGCCGTAATATGTTTTTTTTGCGATAGCGGTTTCGGCAATACGATCCATTACTACCGAGCCGCCGCCCGTTCCGCTTTTAGGCCAGAAGAAAACTATCAACAGGGATACGGCAATGGGTATAACGATATGTTTCCATCGCGTTATAAGCAACTGCCTCTCGAATATGGCGATTGCCCCGATTGTAACAGCCATCGAAGAAGCAAATCCAAGCCATGACGAGCGCGTGAGCGTGCATATAAGCACGCCCAGGTAAACCCCGAAAAACAAAAGGTAAAAAAAGCGTTTGGCGGCATTCGCCGCCTGTATATAGTAGACGAATAACAACGGGAAAAGCATCACAAGATAAGGCGAAAGAAAGTTTGGATTTCCGAAGGTGGACACGCTTCTTGTTCCATAAGGGTTAAGAACGTGCGGCCATATCAGCTCTATGCCGAAGTACTGAAGTATGCCGTAAACCGACGCGATAAAACCAGTCCATAAAACAGCCAGTATCATGCGGCGGCGATTTGAATCGTCTATGAAATTGACGGCCATGTAATAGACAAGTATCGAGTTTACAAGCAGGAACAGCCAGCGCTTAAGGCCTTCATTATACACGCCGTATTTCATGTAGGGATGCGGCAGGTTTATCACGAACATTACCGCCCATGAAAGCGTTGCCACGGCCAGGAATGACCACATTGGAATGTCCAGCGGGGTTGTGGGACAGGCCAGTTTTTTATTTGCAATGCCGTTGTATAGCCAAAGCATCCACAGGATAACCGTTCCCGCATTGACCAGCACTATCTGGAAATAATAGGGATTTCGCGTCAGGTCGGTAAAAAATATAAGAGGCGGGACTACCAGTAAAAATAATATTAAGAAACTAAAAAGACGTTTCATGTTATCTAATTTCTGGAAAGGCCGAAGACTTTTTGAACATCGGGGTCGTTAGGAGCGATTGCGCGCACCTTATTCCACATGTCCGTGGCCTCCTGCATCTTTCCCCTGCGCCCGTATACTACGGCGAGGTTTTTCATAGCGCTGACGGACTTCGGATCAAGCCGCAAGGCCAGTTCATAGTATTTGAACGCGCCATCCAGATCGTTGCGCATGAAACGGATATTGCCGATATTCATGCTTGTTTCCGCATATTCGGAACCACGGCGCGGCGCCCAATCTTCAACCCACGCATTATGGGGCGGTTGCTTAAGTTTTTCAGGGAATTCAAGGTGCGCGAGATACATTTCCTCGGCTTTTTCGGGCTGTCCCAGTTGCATGTAAACCCATGCCATGCGATAGTAATTCAAAGGGAAAATAGGGTCTATATTGCGATAACGCTCGAACTCGGACAGCGCCCTGTTCCATAGTTCCAGTTTCTTTTTGTCATGTTCTTCCGCCGATTTATTATCCCCGCTCCTGCGGGCTTCGTCGGCTTTGCGTTTTTCGTCTTCGCCCCATTTAAGGAATATCAATCCCGCCTGGTGATGGGACTGCACGTAATTCGGCGCCAGCTTCCATACGTCGTTATATTTTTCTATGGAACGCTCGGCATCTCCTTCCGTCCAGCGGTCGTTGTAAACGTTACCCATGAAATAATGCGACATTATGAACGACGGGTTCTGCTTTGTTACGGTCGTGTAATAATCCAGAGCCTGGGGCCACTGCCCCTGCTTGGAATAGAAAATAGCCATGTTGTGATTTATATCCGCCTGGAAAAATCCGTAAAACATAATAATGAAATATACCGCCACGGCCGCAACCAGGTATTGCGCCCCTCTTTTAAAAAACGGAGGCAGGCGGGGCGGTTCGGTGTTATCAGGCAGTTGCGGCGACGGGTAATGAATGCTTATGGCCCCGATAAGCCCCACCAACAGCCACAAAAATATGCCTGAGGAAACAAAGCGCAGCGAAACGCATACCGTATTATGCGCAAGCTGGGCGATAAGGGCGGTTAACAAGCCAAGCAGATAATAAGGCCGCAAATCGTTTTTTGTTTTATCAGTTGTTTTGCTGAGGGTGCGCAGGTTTCTGAATCCCGCCAGCAAGAAGGCCGATAAAAGCCACAGGAATATCCCTATGCCGATAATGCCCTCGTCATACCAGACCTCGAGGTATTCATTTTCAGGGTGGTCGGTTTCAGTGTTGTGGCGCCCTTCGATATAAAATATCTGCGGCCGCCTCCATGCCGGGTAGGTAACGTAAAATGAGCCGATGCCGGTTCCGATCACCGGGTTCGTTTTTATCATTTCAAAGGTTGATATCCACGTGAACAAACGGAAAGACGCGCTGTCCGTTCTTCCCATCAGCGCAGTATATATGTTGTACCCCACGAGCAGCAGTGAAACAAACAACGTAATAAGTATAAACTTTTTGATTTTTTCATTTTTCGCGGGCAGGAAAAAAGCGATTGAGAGAAATGTAAAAGCGGCAAGCCCCGCGCCAAAACCAAGCCATGCGCCTTTTGAGCCGGTATGGTAAGTGTTAAAAGCGATTAACAACCAGGCGACAATCAGAAAAAACCTGCGCTTTTTGATAAATAAAGCCAGCACAAGCGGACTCATGACAACTAGAAAATCTCCAAAAAAGTTGGGATTGCCGAACGTGGAAAAAATACGCCCCCCGAAGGCGAACCGCCATATAAAAGGGTCAAGTCCCGGCTCGGGCGGCCGCGGGAAATAGCGCGTATCCAGATATTGAACTACGCCGTAAAGGGTAGCCACGAATGTTGCAAACATCAGCCAGCCGAACAACCGGCGCAGTTTATCCTCACTGTTGAACTCTTTGATGGCGATAAGAGCCATGCACATGTAAAAAACGCGGCGTATAAGCTCGTTGCCGCTTGCATAAGTGAAAGGCGAGTAAATATATGAAATAATTCCGGAAACCAGGAACGCCAACAGCGGAAGGACGACTGCCATGTTTTTCTTATAAAAACTCCACCCGTTTTCTTCTATAAGCTTTATCAACCAGGCCGCGACAAGGATGGTTCCGCCTATCTGGATTAGCGTTATCTTTATTTGCGCGGAATCGTACGTGCGCAGGTAAAAAGCGATCGAGATAAGAAAATAAAGTATGGGCAACCCGTACAACATTATCTTGTCGGCAATTCCAATTATTTTATTTTCCGGTTGTCTTGAAATAGTTACCGCCATATTATTAATTCCTTCCCCAAAACCAAGTGCATATATTGCCACACGATATTACGCACCGTGTCATTGCGAGCATAGCGAAGCAATCTCGTCGTATAAATCTTTCCATTCAGGATTCTGTAAAGATATATGAGCTTCCTTTTTTGATCTCGATCCGCCTTTGATTTGTTTTTCCCGTTTAATAGCGTTCTCTATGTCAGCAAAGATTTCGTAATAAACAAGTTTATGGATGTTGTATCTTTTTGTAAATCCTTCAACCAGTTTATTTTTATGTTCATAGATTCGTTTAATCAGGTTGCTTGTAACTCCGGTATAAACAACAGTGTTTGATGCATTTGCCATAAAGTATACGTAGTACTGTTTTGTCATAAACTAATGGCAGGAGCTTATCTGCCATACTGTTCCATAATTCATTTTTTCGGTCATTGCGAGGCCATGGCCGAAGCAATCTTGTTGTTTGACGATGATAAAAGACGAGATTGCTTCGTCACTTCGTTCCTCGCAATGACAAGAAATTGGCTGCTTCCAAGCTGTGTCATAATTCATTTTTTGCGGTCATTGCGAGCCCAAAGGGCGCGGCAATCTCGCTTTTCATCAGAAGCAACTTCGAGATTGCTTCGCTCTCGCTCGCAATGACCGCAAACTGCTGAAGAGACACATGCTTATTTTACTGCTTTACTTCGTCCCATTCGGGAATCTTGTGGTTATTGCGAGCCGGTGGGTTTGGCCCAGGTCGCCGTAGGGTACCCAGCCGTAATCGAAAGACAGTGTTCCGATGTTTATGCCTATACCGCCGGTTATTGGAAGGCCAAGCCCCGGATCCTTGAATTGATAGCGGTAGCCGAGGCGAAGTTGAACCGGATCGGCTACGGCAATTTCAAAACCGGTCCGCAGTTGGTGAGCCTCGTCTGCGTAAACCGCAAGTTCCGCATACCAGGCTGAACCGCGGGCAAACGATGTGCCAAGGTTTAAGAAACCGCCCATTGGAGCATTCATGTTTTTTATCGCCGGCCCCACGTTGAAAACCCCGAAACCGAACATCCATTCGCCATTAGGGTAGGAGTTCTTATTATACGTCGAAAATGTTGTTTTTTTAGCTGTTCGCGGGGTAACGGAATAACCGCCTGCCGACAATAAAACACCGTCGGCGCTGGTATCATCAATTGATTCCCTTACAACCTTAACGTTTACGCCGTAAGAAAAATACCGTGTCGGCCGCCGTCCGTAAGCCAGTGTCAGCAGCATGTCGGATGCTCCGAAAGTCCCGGTTTCCGAAAACTCGTTGACGTCGGAAGCGGAGTATACGGTGCGCGTCATCGTCCCTGCTCCCAGGTAGCCGAGTGAAATGCCAAGCGCGGATTTCTTATTAAACGAGTGGACGTAATTTGCCTGGCTGTAACTTAAGTCCGCAACATAGGCCAGGTGAGCGATGGATAATTCGCTGCTTTTAAGCCAGGGGATAATGGCAGGATTATTTGAAAGCGCCTGGGAAGAGGCTATGCCATTAACATCGGCGATAGCAGCCGTGCGCGGCGAAGGATTAATTTTTAAAAAATTGAATATACTTGTGCCGGGGGATGATGGATATGCGGGGATGAATGGGAATACCGTAAGGAAGAAAATTGTTAAAACTTTTTTTATCATACTATTGGCAAGCCGGGGATGGGATTTGAACCCACGGCCTACGGTTTACGAAACCGTTGCTCTACCACTGAGCTACCCCGGCGTTTTTTCAGTGATCCACTGATGTTACTCAAGAAATGCCAAAGTTGCTGTCATTGCGAGCGAAGCGAAGCAATCTTGCTGTTTCGTATCAAAACGACGAGATTGCTTCGTCGCGAAGGCTCCTCGCAATGACACGCTGCGTAACATCAGTAAACAGTGAGTGTACTGAGGACTGTTGCTGTAAAAAAATGCTGGGGGACAGAATTGAACTGTCGACACCAGGTTTTTCAGACCTGTGCTCTACCAACTGAGCTACCCCAGCATTTCCATAACCGATTTTTATATCAATAGGTGTGTCAGGCTTCTTCCGTCTCGTTTTTATGATGGAAAATCTTTTCTTTTGCTTCGGAGACGGCATGTTCCGCGCGTTCTTTTACGTCTTCGCTCATGGTTTTTATGCGCTCGGAAATGTCGTCGGTAAGCCCTTTGAGCCGCTGGCGTGTTTCCTTGCCAGGCCTCGGGGCATATAAAAGCCCCACTGCCGTGCCAACCAGCCCGCCAACCAGAAAAGCCAACAAAATCTCGCCAGTATTTGATGAATCAGCCATTGTTCCCTCCTTCAATATGACTATTAACTGATGTTACGCAAGAAACGCCAAAGCTGCTGTCATTGCGAGCGAAGCGAAGCAATCTTGCTGTTTCGTATCAAAACGACGAGATTGCTTCGTCGCCAAGCTTCTCGCAATGACACGCTGCGTAACATCAATATTAACTTTTACGGCGTTTAAGCATGAACGATACAAGCCCGCTTAGTATGGCGCCGAATTTGATTGCGGGTGAATTCAGTTTCTGCGTAAAATATGCGATGCTTCCCGTGATGCGGTTTATTATGCCCATATCTTCGCGCAACAGTTTCAGAAGTTCTTCAGCCTGCCGTGCGGTGCGGCGCACCTGTATCAGCGTCAAAATAAAAAAAGCAATGCCAGCCAGTATTCCCAGAGCTACAACTATCACCGACACAATTATTACGGTATCCATGAACATTGTCCTTTTCCCCCTGAATTTGCGACATTATTACCGCCGGCATTAAGCTTGAAACATTACATTCATCAACGCAGGATATTGTAACAAAACTAAGATATGAAGTCAAATTCCCGTGAATGTTATGCTGCGCCGGGGCATATATCCTTCAGGACGCAATCAGAGTGGCGGGGGTTGCGGGCGACGCATACGTCCCGTCCCAACGCCTGCAAAAAATGCGCGAAATGAAACCACTTACTGCGTGGAACTATTTTCATCAAATCCTGTTCAATTTTGACCGGATCGTCATTCGATGTAAGCCCCAACCTGTTGCTTAGGCGAATAACATGCGTGTCTACAACGATACCCTCGACTTTACCGAATGCGTTGCCCAACACAACGTTCGCGGTTTTCCTGGCCACGCCGGGGAGGGATAGCAGCTTGTCCATATCATCGGGAACTTTACCGTTGAATTCTTCCACAATCCTGCGGGCGGCTCCGGCGATATTCTTCGCTTTTGAACGATAAAAGCCGGTTGAACGAATATCCTGCTCCAATTCTCCGACGGTAACCGATGCGTAATCCTGCGCAACGCGGTATTTTTTGAACAGTTTTTCCGTAACCGCATTCACCCTGGCATCGGTGCATTGGGCAGAGAGTATGGTGGCGACAAGAATCTCAAGCGGATTGGAAAATTTCAGCGCCGTTTTAGCGCCGGGATACTGTTTTTTCAGCCGCTTGATTATCTCGTTGACACGTTTATCCATTTATTCTATTTTTATCGCTTCCACCGGGCAGTCTTTAACCATCTGCTGCGCGCATTCATTGGGCGTTTCATTTATTACCACCGCCAGGTTATCCCGCATTTCAAAAACTTCCGGGCAGTTTGAGGCGCACAATCCGCAGCCGATACAAAGCTCCGCATCTACAATCACCTTCATTTATTCCCTCCTAGCAATTCAAGCATGGAACGATGGAGTATTCCATTTGTGGCAAGCATGGTGCCGCCGAAAATAAAATTTTTACCGCCGGAAAAATCCGTAATTTTACCGCCTGCTTCCTTTAATATAAGGGAACCCGCGGCAACGTCCCACGGTTTCAATTCTTCTTCCCAGAACGCTTCGGCCTTGCCGCTGGCGACATAGGCAAGGTCAATAGCAGCGGAGCCGAGCCTGCGGACTCCCTGGACTTTTTCAAGCACGCCGGCCATGATGCCCGCATGACGTTTGGCAGAGGCATGGACGGAATACGGGAAGCCCGTGATGGCGAGCGACCGCACAAGCGTGCGCTCCGGCGAAACATGAATGCGTTTCTTGTTTACCCACGCGCCGCCGCCAGCCTGGGCGCTGTATGTTTCGCAAAGCATCGGTGCATGCACAACACCGGATATGATCTTGCCCTTATGCATAAGCGCTATTGATACGCATACGTAAGGTATCCGGTGGATAAAGTTTACAGTGCCGTCCATCGGGTCTATTATCCAGCAGTAATCGGACGAACACCTGTGCGACGAATCCTCCTCCGTAAGAAAGGAGTGACCCGGGAAAGCGACTTCCAAAATTTTGAGTATGGTTTCCTGCGCTTTTATGTCAACATTGGTTACGGGGTCTATCTCGCCTTTGAAGCGTATCTCGACAGGGCTATTGAAATTATTCTTGATGATCTCACCCGCCGCACACGCGGCCTTCAACGCTACGGCAGTGTATTTGTTTACATTCATAATATCACCTTTCACGTTACACTAATAATCAATAAATCCATTATACCAATAATTGTTTGAAACTACAAAATTTTACTCTCTTTAGCGTTCCTGGTACTCTGTAAGGCTGATTCTTTGCGTTTTGCAGTTGTCGTCGTCATTGCGAGCGAGAGCGAAGCAATCTCGCTTTTCATCAGAAGCAATGTTGAGATTGCTTCGCTCTCGCTCGCAATGACAGCAAACTGCATTCAAAACATCAATATTCAGTCTTACAGAGTACTAGGTCATCTATAGCGGACAGACAGAACATCATCCAGTGCGTTACGCGCATCCATCACCTGCGCATCCGCTGGACTTACTTCTTATTATATCTCTCCTTTAATTCTACGGCCATCCAAAGACAATATTTGAAATCGTTTACTCATAGTACGATCTTCTCAAGTCTTGACTTGCGCTTTGCCCAGTCTGGCATAACTAAGGACAGGAAGTTATAAAACTTCTTTGTGTGATTGGGGTATTTCAAATGGCACATCTCGTGCATGATCACATACTCAATACAATGCGACGGCGCTTTTATCAGTTCGGTATTCAAGCCGATTCTTCCCTTAGTATGTACACAACTGCCCCAGCGCGATTGCATGGATTTGACGTCAATTACCGGTAGCTTCACCCGGTACTTTTCCAGCCGTTCATGACAGCGTTTGGCAACCGCATCGAACATCGCTTTAGCCCGAACGCGGTACCACTCATACAACAACCGCCTGGTTCTTGGCCTGCTATCCGGCCTAAGGGAATAAACGAAAATATATTTACCTTTGAGCTTAACATCCTGCTGATTAGCCTTAAGCACCTTCAGCCGATACTGCCTTCCGAAATAATAGTGCGTTTCTCCACTGATAAACTGCCTCGGCGGTTGCTTGGGCATGAAAGACTGAAAATAATCAATCTGCCTGGCGATCCATGGCGCGCGCCTCTGAACTTTTTGCAATACCTTCTCAACCGAAGAATCGCGTGGCGCGGTGACATTGATTGATAGATCAGGCATGACGCTAATCCGCACGGCTTTGCGAGGTTTTTGCTCAAGAGAAAAGCAAATTTTATTTTCCCCGAAATTTACTGTATGTTCCGTCATTGGGCATACCTGCGTTTGGCAATATTGATAATCTTCTCCATAATCACATCAATTTCTTCATAACTCAAGCCAAGGCCTGTTTTATCGGCCAGGTAATCCTCAATCTCGTTGAGCATCTTGTTTTGAATATCGGTTTTTAGATGCCAGTCCACAACTCTATTGCGCTGAATTATTCCGTCCACTTCCATGGCAATATTGGCCGAAACATTTTTGTCATCATTCCGTTTGCTGACTCCCTCATAAATGATGCCGTAAAATGCCTTAGCAACATTCTTGTCCTGCAAACACTCAGGGATATCCGAATCCTTGCGGTCACGCACATCGTCCATAATCTCGCTTGTTGTAAGGAAATACTGCGCGTCCGTAATACGAGACTGACGGTAGTCGTCAATCGCTTTTTTCAGCAGTTTTGAAAACTTCTCGTAAAAAACAGGGTCTTCATCGTATTTTTCTTCTATTGTCCGCATTGTCCGATGAGCAATCATGTCCGCCTTGGCAGCTTCGCCAACCGCCTTTGTTACTTCCTTTTGGAACTTCTCCTTATCAAATATATTCACCGGGTCTGTAATTTTGATTACTTCATCAGATGTCACATAGGTGTTAAGCAGTTTCTGAATTTTATTCTCATACTCCTTAAAATCCACCACTTCAGCATACCGCTTTTTAACAGATACTCGCAACTTCTGAAAGAATTTGAAATCGTCCTTATACTTATTGATATGATTTTCTGGTGTGTCTTTATAAAACTTCTCAGCAGAAAGAGCTATACTCAATGTTTTTGAAAATGCAGTCAACTTTTCATAAAACTTATGCCGCATTTCCTCATCAAACAAAAACTTCTCATATTCCTCTTCGTCGTGCCGATTCTTAATGGCCTTGAAGATATCCCACAAATCGGCATATTTCTGTGGAAGTGTTTTGATCTCCTCCGCAATATTAATCAACGTGCCTTCCAAATCCTCTTTGTCAAAACCAGACAGCTCTTCATACGCCGTCAGCGCACGATCCAATTCGCCAAGGATCCCGTAATAGTCCAGTATAAAGCCGTAATCCTTGCCTTCGTAAATGCGGTTAACCCGGGCAATCGCCTGCAAAAGGGTATGCTCCTTCATTGACTTGGCGATATACAGCACTGTATTTCTCGGCGCATCAAATCCGGTGAGTAGTTTTTCAACCACAATTAGAATTTCCGGTTGTTCGGCATATTTAAATGAAGCGATCACCTGCTTGTTATATTCCGCATCACTGCCGAACCGTTTCAGGATGGTTTTCCAGAACTTCAATACTTCTTCTGTTGGCTCTTCGTAAACATCCTCATATCCTTCACGGTCATCTGGAGCAGATATGACTACTTCTGATGATACCTTGCCGATCTCATCGAGCGACTTCTTAAACTTTAAAGCTGCCGCTTTTGAATCCGTGGCAATCTGCGCCTTAAAACCTGTGCCCTGCCAGTTCTTACTGAAATGCTCACTAACATCATAAGCAATCATATGAATTTTCTGATCGGTCAGATTAATCTTTTCTATCTTAGTGAATTTCTTTTTCAGGTCAGCTACCTGATATTCGGTTAATGGCTCGCATACCCGGTTAAACCATGTATCAACCGGCTTTTGATCCACGTCCTGAAGAACATGCCGTCCTTCATAGAGCAATGGAACAACTGCCTTGTCCGCGACCGCATCGTTGATGCTGTAAATCGGCTGAATGAAACCACCGAACTTATCCGCAGTGCTTTTTTCATTTTTGAGCAGCGGTGTCCCTGTAAACCCAATATAACAGGCGTTAGGCAATACTTTTTTCATTAGCGCGTGCGCTACACCGTATTGACTGCGGTGACTTTCGTCCACCAACACAAAAATATTTTCTGAAGTTACTTCCAGTGAACGCTTATTCAATCCTGCTTGAAATTTGTCTAAAACCGAGGTAATGATTGATTTCTTGTTTCTTTCAAGAATCTCCATCAAATGAGCCCCGGTCTTTGCCTTCTCCGGCTCCATACCGCAATGCTTAAAGGTATTCCATATCTGTTCATCGAGGTCGATTCTGTCGGTTACTATCACCACACGAGGGTTGGAAATAGCAGGGCATAATGTTAGTGCTTTGGCAAGCATGACCATAGTTATGGACTTTCCGCTTCCTTGCGTATGCCAGATCACCCCGCCTTTACGTTTTCCTTCCTGATACTGACAAACTCGCGCAATCGTGTTTTTCACCGCAAAATATTGCTGATGCCGTGCAATCTTTTTCTCACCGCAATCAAAAATTACAAACTGACGGCTGAATTCGAGCAGCCTTTCAGGACGCAACAAACAATAGATCGCTTTATCCTGTTCCGTTGCTTGCCGGGTGCCAAGGGTATTGAACAAGTCCTTTACATAGTTGAAACGGGAAGAAAATATCTTGGCTTTGTGATCTTCGGGAATTGGTTTATTGATAATATCCTTCAACACTCCTTCATTCAAACCTTTTTCTTTCCACACTGCCCAGAACTTTTCCGCGGTCCCGGCAGTCGCATATTTGGCCTCATTTTTGCTAACTGCCACAAGCATCTGAGAATATATAAACAGGCCAGGTATAAACTCATCGGTTTGGTTGCGCAAGTGCTGGGAAACAGATTCCTTGATCGGCTCTTTTATATCCGGCCGTTTGCATTCTATCACAGCAAAAGGAATACCATTTACAAAAAGCACGATATCCGGACGGCGGTGCATTTTGCCATCCGATTGCATAACCTCAAATTCTTCAGACACATGGAATACATTCTTTGAGATTTCGTCCCAGTCTATGAATTTAAGGTCAAAACTCTTGGTATTGCCAAGAATCGTCTCTTCAAAACTCTTGCCCAATGAGAGCAGGTCATAAATCTTTTCGTTAGTGCGAATCAGGCCGTCAAAAGGAATGTTCTTCAGTGTCAAAATTGCATTGGTTATATTGGCATTTGAAAATGGATACTCGCTTCCTTTGTAAGCAATCTTATTGATCTGCCGTAGCTGTTTCTCAAGTATGGTTTCCAGAATAACATTTGAGGTTTTGCCACCCCGGGCAATAAGCGCTTCATCCGGCATCAGATAGGCATAGCCGAGATTCACCAGCAACTGAAGCGCAGGAATCTGTGAAATGTGATCTTCTTTGAATGAAGGAATATCCATAATTTATTATCCCCAGACCTTTGCCGATAGAGCATCGTAATATACAATTTCTATTGGATACTGCTTCTTTTCCTGCATTCTGGCAGTAGCTATCGATGCTGCTCTTTGCTGGATGAGTGAATTTACTTTCATTTGTTTTTGGGTTCCATCATTGTATATGCTTACAAATAGTTTCTCGACCTTATTCTTTGCAATAAATTTCAAGTAATGCGCGTCATTATCAGCAAGAGAGTGGCCATAGATGAACAGGCTTCCTCCAATTCCGGCAAAACTACGAATGCCACGACCAAGATATTGGCTGTGGTTAATCTTCGTCATTTTCTCTGAAGAAGTGCCTTCGGCAACAAATAATGGGAAATTATTCTTATTCAACTCGCCACGAATTTGCTCAATAAGGCGTATCCCCGTATTAATCCAAGTAAATTTCTTTATTTCTTCTCCGGCATCAAAAAGGTGAAGTGCGCCATGAAGATAATATATATTCTGGCTTTTCGCTTCTTCAGGATGCCAGACTACATAATCTTGTCCGTCACCGTAACGGAAACCATCATCATATTTTACTTCTTTATTCTCAAGAGCTTTCATCACAACCCAGTATAATAGTAGATCGTAGTTCAAAGTATATATGCGTTCAAAATTTCCAAGGAATTGGGTACACGCCTTATACTGATTGCCGGCAATCTCACTGGGATTAGCAGGATGTTTTGCAGAAAGCAGGTCAATGAGAGCCTTTTTCAACTTGCCGGCGTCATTTGTTATCTGTTTAGCCATTTTCCTTGAGCTGGTATAAACACTCAATACTTTCGCCGTATCATTAAGTGCCCTAATAATAACTTCAAAATCCCGTGTGCCAAATTTATTGAACAATTTTTTTGTTTCATCCGAAATACATCGTTGCTTCAGACATTCATCGTACAAACTGGCATAAGAGAATATATCAGGCTTCAAGGCAATGCTGAATCCATTCCCGAGCAGCAGATGCTTCTTAGCTCCTGCCCGCTGTAAGGCATCAGAAAAAGAGATTGTTTTTGAGGTTGTTTGCTTCACGCTATCTCCATTTACTGCCTCTTTTTCTTTTCAAATTTATTCTGGATAGCTTTTAAATCCCGGTCATCGGCAAGGGCTTCTTGCTTCGCTTCCAACACCAGTCTGTTCTGATGAAATACTTCGTACTGCTCAAGAGCCAGTGTGTCGGCAATTTCCTTGCTGACCTTGCCGGGGTTATCGAGAATATCCCGCTCGTTAAACTTCAGGAAAGCATCTAGTTTGGCGCGCCAGTCACGCATGAAAATCTGGCGATGACGCTTTGCCTGATCTTCAGCATAATCCAGATACATGGTGACAATGCGGTTAAGGCCATCCATTTCTTTTTCGTTCAAATAGTTTTTAGCTACTGTCACATCCGCCTTGCGCACTTTAGTGCCTTTCCACGAGGTCAGCCCCATATTCGGCTTTTTGGCATCCGCCCGCTCTGAAATCAACTCTGCTGCTGTTTTACCGGAAATAGCGAAATGAAGTTTATTCTGAACGATACTGAAAAACTCAAGGGTTTCTTCGGACTTGGGGTCATAATCAACAGCCAATTTGTAAATATCTCGAATCTTCTGGTAGAAGCGTTTCTCACTGGAACGAATATCACGAATGCGTTCCAGCACTTCGTCAAAGTAATCCGAACCGATATTTACGACCTCTTTCAGCCGCTCATCATCCATGGCGAATCCTTTGACGAGGTATTCATTCAAACGGTCGGTCGCCCATTTGCGAAACTGTGTACCTCTTGGGGAACGAACACGAAAACCGACTGCCATGATCATCTCAAGGTGATAAAAATCCATATTTCGGGAAACCTCACGGGCGCCTTCCTTTTGAACTATTAGGAAATTCCTAATAGTTGCCCCAGAAGCCAGTTCGCCCTCGGCGTAGATGTTTTTAATATGTTCGTTGATAGTTGACACAGCGACCTGAAACAGATCAGCCATCATTTTTTGAGTCAGCCAGACTGTTTCATCCTGCAGGCGCACTTCCAGCTTGGTTTTGCCATCCTCGGTCTGGTATAAAATCAGTTCGGATTGATTTGGTTCGTTTTTGTCCATAATTTTCTCCTATGCCTTGACTCTAATCTTGCCGGTCAACAGTTTTTGCATAAGGCCTTGTTTTTGTTCACCATAACGCAGCACTATTTGCTTCAAGAGATCAATCTCGCATTTTGCCAAGTTTAATATATGGGCAATCTTTGTTTGATCATTTGTTGGTGGCACAAACACGCGCACTTTTCTCAAATCATGCCCGTAAAAATGAACGACTGAATGACCATGGCCAAAAATACTTTTTTGCTTATTGACAGCTGGAGAATTTAAGGCATATGTCAAATAATTTGAATCAAATCTCTTTTGCCTAAGTATCAACGTGTCTCCACCTACAACAGCCTTTGGGTGGTCGCCAAGGTATGCAGCACATTTACCAATCTCCTCTGCTGTCTCACCGGAGCCCGCGAAAATAATATCACCTCTTTGTAGAGACTGAGCAGAGCTTGCCGCTTTTGAAGAAACAAAGCAGAATATGTCATGGATAACGAAATCATATTGCATATAGAGATCGGCATACCTTATGCACGGTATTCCGGTTTCTATAAGATCTTCTTTCGTGATACCCTTGCCTTTGCTAATATCTCCCATTTCCCCCAAAGAAAATTCTTTCCAGCCCTTTACAGCTTTATGCGGAGACGTTAGATATTTTAGAAGCCATTTAAATCGTCTGGTTCTGATTTCGATCAGATTGTCCAATGCCTCAATCGCCTGATCCCATGCTGAAAGAATTTTGGCGATTTTCTTTTGTTCTTCCACTGGTGGCATGATGAATTGAAGATGCAGGAAGTTCTTGCGATCTAAAACCCTGTTTCTGCCAGCACCGCCGGGC
>MGVF01000127.1:2614-8571 GCA_001800355.1 Elusimicrobia bacterium RIFOXYA2_FULL_50_26 | reverse complement strand
AACATCAGTTAGTAAACAGTATGACGTTTTTGGCACGGGCGGTTTCTTTTGGCGCGCGGGTGGCGGATTTTTTAAAATTTTCGTAATCTTCGTTGAACATAACGAAATTGTATCTCTTATCCGAATTCATTGCAATCAACGCATCCTGTTCGGATGCGGGCAGCACACGCCTGTCCGCGTAGAACATCAGGCCGTTATTGAAATGCCAGTATCCCTGGCCTTTTCCGTCAAGGGCGATTATATCGCCTTCGGCTTGCCGCACATGCGGCACAAGCTTGATAGTGTCCTTGTACTCGTCGCTGTCGCAGGTTTCCGGCATAAGCGGAGTGGCTATATAAACAATGCACATGAGCGACGCTATAACCACAAGCGTGCCGGCGATATTGAGGCGTGTGCGTTCCCTGAATGCGGTTATGCCCAATGCTGTAAATATGGAGAAGCCGAAATAAACCGGAACTATGTACTGGGTTGCCTTGACTTTTAACGCCTGGAATATCGCAAGCGGCACAAATGCCCACATGAAAACATACACAACCTTCTTATCTATTTTTCGCGTTAAAACAAAGTCGCGCGCGGAGATAAAAATGCCATAAAGCATGAATAAAAGCCAGGGCTGGTAATTTGCAAGGATGATGTTCGGATAATTAGACCATTTCAGATAATCGGGCGAAACGGTGGAGCCGTCAATCCCGAACTTGTAAATACAGGCAAAAAATTCTGAAATGAATTTGTAGCCGTAAGCGTAATACATGGCGGCGTACCATGGAAGGGCGAGCAATGCCGAAAGTAAAACGCCGCCGTAAAAATGAGGTTGCTTTAGAATGGAGAATTCCCGGGCTGCAATAATGTATGCGCCGATTACGGCATATATGAAAAGTCCGGGCAGTTGCCTGGTAAGCAGGCTAAAGGCTGCGAATAAGCCCATCAGGTAATAGAAGACGGGTTTATTCTCGGTGCGGCCTGCCCAGAAGGACATTACAGCCATGGCAAAGAAAACCGCGAAAATAATATCCGTAACCGGATCCCGTGCATGGCTGAGGTATTGTTGCGTAAACACAAGGGAAATGGAAGACAAAAACGCCGCAAGTTGGGAAAAGTATTTCCGCACGAATAAAAACAGAAAAATTATCCCGGCAAAACCCACTACCGCGGATGGTATGCGCATTGCCGCCGAATTAAAACCGAAGGCCGCGCCGCTTGCAGCCAGCAGCCAGTAGAGCATCGGCGGTTTTCCGTCAACGAAATAAGGTTCATAGTTCCACAATGGCGTTAAATATTTTCCGCTTACCGCCATCTCTTTCGCCATCTCGGCGTAATGGCAGCCGTCGCCGCTTACAGGCGAGCCGCCAAGCCGGTTGAACAGGACTATGAACGCGACAATCGCCACAAAAATGAAAACAAGGTTTCGTCGTTCGATAAACCTGTAAATATTACTCATAATAGTTTTTTACCCAGGGACGCGTATTCCCGGCAGCTCATTTTGAAAAATGTTTCGGCAAGCTCAAGGCCGTGGCCCTTTACTGTCGCCCAGTATGCGGCAAGCGAACGGCTCATTGTAATGTAATCCCGCGTGGCAAGTTGCGATTGGTAGCTGCCGATAGCCGCCTTTTTTTGTTCCCATACGCCGCCTATGTCAATAAGAACGTTTGGGTAAAGCGGCAGCCAGACGGGATAAGCGTAGACGATAAATTTATAATCCTTTTTGGCGCACGCGGCAAGCAGCGCTTTATTGAGCGCCCTGTGGTCGGTGTGATTGTCTATGAAAAACGGCACGAATACCACCTGAGGCATTACGTTATCGAGTACGCGCGCCAGCTCATCAGGCAGGCCGGCCTGTCTTTCCAGCGATTCCACCGGGTAGTTCAAAAATAACGGTTCGTCCAGTTTCATCAGGCGGGATGCCGCCCTGGCTTCGCCCTCGCGCACTGGGCCGTCCGATGTGCAGATAAGCGCCCTGGCTCTTCCGCCGGCGGCGGTATGGCGCAGCAGCGCGCCGCCGCATCCGATAACCTCGTCGTCGCCGTGCGGCGCAAGTATAAGCGCGTTGTCGCCGGCAAGCCTGTCTTCGACGTGCAGGGAATACTTAAGCGCCGGCGCAATAGTTTCATAAAGACGTAATATGGTTCTGTTGCGGATGAAACTGCTCATAGCTTAACCCTCTTGAAATTGCGGTGTTCACCGACGGGCAGCCGGCGCAACATATCCTTTAACAACCGCCGGGTGGAGCGGCCTTTTATGTAGCGCTCCCTGCAGGAATTGATGAATGCGTCGGAATCGTTATTAACAAGCGGCAGCATTACCGAAGGATGCGTCCCGTTAAACCGCACAAGGTTGCCGAGGTCATTGTAAAACTCGAAAAGCTCTTTACCGCCGCAGTTTTGTTCTATCCATGAGTCGTCGTGCCAGAGTTTATGGAATGATTTAATTTTCTCAAGCATGGTTTGCGGCGGGCGCGCCCAACCGTAATGGTAAACGTGCGCGCCGCACGGCATGGCCTTCAGCTTCAAACCCGCGCGCCGGAAACCCTGCGCGTCGCCATGCGATACTATCCCGCGATGGTTGCGTATTATTCGAACTTCCTGCTTGTACCAGTTGCGGCCGGCCTGGACTGTGTGATAGCTGCCGTAGAAATGATAATAGTCGAAAGCAAGGCCGTCTATTTTAACGTTATTTTCCATGCGGGATAACGACGCGCGGATGGTTTCATAATCGTTTTCATGAAACGCCTCATCCGATTGCACATAACAAATCCAATCGCCCGTGCAATGCGAAAGCGCGATATTAGTCTGCTCCGACAACACAAGGCCGCCGGTGCGTTTGGACATGTCCCAGTTGGTATCAATTATTTTTATGCGCGGATCGCCTATCTGCTCGACGCGCGCGCGCGTATCGTCGTCGCTGTCGCCCACGGCGACGATAAATTCGGAGCATAACGGCAGCGCGGAACGTATCGCTTCGACGAACGGGAAGCCCAGCTTTACGCCGTTACGAATAATAGTTGCGCCGCTTATATTCAAACCAGATTCCCCTTTTCATATATTGCCTTGAGAACTTCCTGCGGCTCTATCGTTGCAATATCGTTTTTTTTGATAATGGTGTGCTGGTTCAACGGCTGCGGGCCTACCTGTTCGGGATCCGTGGGGCCGAACAAGGCGACGACGGGGCGCGCCATGGCGGCGGCAAGATGCATGGCGCCGGAATCAATGCCCGCAAAAAGCCGCGCCCTGCCAAAGAGAGCGGCAAGTGAAAGCAGCGAGTCGCCGGAAAATATGCGAACACCGGGATTTGCCGCCGAGGCGAGAAGTGAAAGCGTCTCCAGTTCCCGCGGCGCGCCGCACAACACCGGCGCAAAACCGCGCGCGATAAGATCATTTAAGACAGCCGTCCATTTTTCACCGTGCCAGCACTTATCCCTGCGGCGGACGCTTGCCCCGGGCGCTATAACTATCAACTGTTGGGAATGAATATTTTCGCGGGCAAGCCAGTCATCGGCCGCGATTTTATCCCTGTTCGGCGTCCTGACAAGCCCGACATAATCCAGCGGCACGTTCACCAGTTCGGCTGCCGTTGCGAGGCGGCGATTATTAAGAAGCGACGGCACGCCGCTGCGCCGGGCTTTTTTTGTGTATAGAAAACTGAGCGGCGCGCTCGCAAAACCTATCCTTACAGGAATGCCGGCCGCGTAAGCCAGGATTGACGTTTCCGGAGATTCGGAGAATGATACGGAGCATATAAAACTCTCGTTGCGCAAAGTGCGCAAAAGCGACAGCTTTCCCGCGAGCGTTGCAGGCCGCGGTATGACGCGGTCAACCAGGTGGCCTGCTTCCAGCAGAGGTACGAGCGCGGGACGGACAATGCTTGTGATATGAAAATCCTTCCATTGTTCGCGCGCCGCCGCAAGCAGGGGAAGCGAGAACAGCAGATCCCCCAACTGGTTCATGTGAAAAAAAATAACCTTGCTTTTTTCTTTCATCGTTGCGCCTGCAAGCTTTCAGCCATTTTATCGAATACTTCCTCCGGCGTTATTTCCGCCAGGCAGCGATAATCGCTGCACACCGGGCGCGAACGGCATGGAGAACAAGCAACATCCCGCCGGATGATGGTTGCACGGGCATTTACCGGCGCCGTTTCGTTTACGTCCGAGCCTCCGAACAGCATTACAACCGGCACGTCAAGCGCGGCGGCAAGGTGCATGGGGCCAGTGTCCCCGCCGACTACAATACGGCATTGCTTTATAACAGCCGCCAATTGCGGTATCGTTGTTTTGTTCATCGCGTCAATAAGCCGTTCATGTTTTGGAAAATTACAGCTGCCTTTGCCCAGCAGGATAACCTTTGCGTCGGAAAAGCTGCTTAAAATGCGTTCCAGGAGCGCGCGGTAGCGTGTTAACGGCCACTCTTTTGCCGCGCCGCGGGCAAACGGCACAATGCCTATAAGCTTATCAGCGCTTGAGATGCCCTCAAGCTCCGGCGTTTTTATGGCCGGCAACGCGAGTGAAAAGCGGGGAGCATACGTTTTCCCCGTAAGGTAACGCACGGTTTCAAGGCAGCGTTTGGCGGCATTCATGTTCCGGCTGCCGGGATAGGCTTCCCTGATTATAAATCCCGAGAATTCCTTCATGCCCGGAACGCCGATAATTTTTTTCGCGCCCGAGAACCGCGCAAGCAGGGCGGTGCGCGCAAGCCCCTGTAGGTCTATTACGATGTCAAAATGTTCCCGCCGCAACAGACGCAGGATTCTTATGAATTCAGAAATTCCGCCGGAACGTTTCCATGGTATCACATGTGAAACGTCGGGAAAAAGATCTATCGTTTCCTTCCAGGCTTCGAACACAACCCAGTGGATAACCGCGTCCGGCCAGGCGCTTTTCAAAGCGCCCGGCACAGGGTTGGCCTGGATAATGTCTCCCAAAGAACTGGGTTTAATAATTGCTATTTTCATCCAAAAATCCCTATTGAATCTCCCCTCTTTTGTTAAAGCTTGTCATTATACATAAGTCTGAGCTTGTCGTCGGTGACTCGTATCCTCTCCCCTCCGGGGAGAGGATTAAGGTGAGGGGGAGCTGAATGTTCTATTCCCGACGAATTCCCCCTCATCCTGGCCTTCTCCCCGACGGGGAGAAGGAACTTATCGCGGTTGCAGTGAAGTTGTGGCGGCGGAAAATACTTCTTCGACCGTTATCAGTTCCATGCATTCCTTGCTTGTGCATCCGCGGTTGCGGCATGGCTGGCATTCTACTTCGTGACGAATAACCCGCGTCTTGCCGCCGAACGGCCCTGTCCTGCGCGGATCTGTCGGTCCCAGAATAGCTATGGCCGGTATGCCAAGCGCCGTCGCAATGTGAAGCGGCCCGGCCTCGTTTGCAATAAACAGGTCAACCCGCCGCAAAAGGGCAATAAGTTCTTTAAGCGTCAGCTTGCCGGTCATGTCCGTCACCGGAGACGAAACCTGCGCAACGATTTCCTCGTTTAAGCCTTTCTCGGACGTTCCGCCTTCCCTGCCGCCGACAAGCGTTATCGCGGCGCCGGAAGATGATTGCAGGCGGGCTATAAGTTTCGCAAAGCGTTCGGTATGCCAGCGTCGCGCCGTCCAGCCGCCGCCGGGATGAATAGCAATAAGCGGCTTCGATTTATCTATGCCATTTTTCGATAAAATTTCATCAACCCGTTTCGCCGCCTGTTCGTCTTTCGCTATAGGATATTCTGCCGGAGCAATATTGCAACCGAGGTAATTGGCAACGGCAAGGTGGCGCTCGACACAATGGCTGTCAATTGTTTGCGGGGCTATTTCCTTCGAGAAAAGCCACGACAGTTCCCTCATGCCGTTAGTTGACGCCGAGCCGATTCTAAACCGCGCGCCGGCGCACCAAACCAGGAACGCCGATTTGAAAAGCCCGTGGAAGTCTATGCTTATATCGGCATTCTTGCGCCTCAGGGTGCGCCGGAAATTCAGCAGGT
>MGVF01000127.1:0-2545 GCA_001800355.1 Elusimicrobia bacterium RIFOXYA2_FULL_50_26 | reverse complement strand
GGGCGCAGCGTTCGTCCACCACCCAGCCTATCCACGCATGAGGGTATTGCTTCCTGATGGCCGAAAGCGCGGGCAGCGAGAATATGACGTCGCCTATGCGGCTGGGCTGAATAATCAGCAGCCGCGCGCGCGGATGCAGCGCAAGATATTTTTTAATATCATCGGCCATTGAACATTTATGTGTAAATGACGAAAGTTCAAGCAATGAGGAGCGCAACTCGCGCGATTTATATTCTATAGTGTCATCCCCGGTTACATAAATGGGTTCGCCGTAGGCTATAACCGCTTTGCTGAATGGAAGCGGCAGTTCGTACTGGTCCCAGGCTTTTGAAAACACTTTGTACCACTGCGCGCTGCTGCTGACGGGTATCAACGGGCAGCCGGATTTAAGCGCCGTATAAACCGCGCCGGGTTTAATCTCATGCAAAGGGCCGCGCGGGCCGTCAACCGCATACGCCGTGCTTCTACCCTTTTTCATGTGCCGTATCATACCCACAAGCGCGCGTTCCGCTCCCCTTGACGATGACCCGCGAACCGGTATGTAGCCGCAGCGCCGCAAAATGCCGGCCTGTATTTCCCCGTCTTTGGATAAACTCGACATTATCGCTACGTTCTGATTCCGGTGAACGTAAAACGGGATGAATTGTTCGCCGTGCCAGAAAGCAAAAACGGCGCCGGTTTTAAGATTTTTCCACGAAGCGCCGTTAATCTCCCGTATGCGAAGCGTTCTGCCGACGGCATTTATTATTACCCACCCTATAAATGAAAGAATCTTACTCATATAGTTTCTTGTGTCTCTTTAGCGCAGGTTTTTATCTTCACCAAATCAGTTTCCTCTCCCCTCCGGGGAGAGGATTAAGGTGAGGGGGGCAATATTCCGACGAATTCCCCCTCATCCTGGCCTTCTCCCCGTCGGGGAGAAGGAACGTGAGTTAAAGAGATATCGTTTGTTTTATTATCTTTATGGTGCGGCAAACGGAGCCTTTCTGGCTTGCTACGGCTTCCATGGCTTTTTTGCCGGTGGCAAGGCGCAGCGCCTCGTCGGCCGCAAGGGACAGGACGGCCGCAGTAAGCCGGCCTTTGTCTCTGACCTCCATCCCGCCCCCGGCCTGCAACAACAAAATTTTCTCGGAACTGAAGTTGAACATTGATGTTCCGAAAAGCACAGGTTTCCCGAAAGAGGCGGGCTCGATCGGGTTTTGCCCGCCTTTCCCGACGAGAGAACCGCCGACGAACGCGACATCGCAGGCAGCGTAGATTTTGGCCAACTCGCCGAAAACATCAACTATGATACAACCGTCTGAAATCCCGGCGCGCGCGGAATAAAGGGTGCATGGTATGCCGTATTTGCCGGCCAGCGCGCATACTTTATTTACCCTGTTTATATGGCGCGGCGCGATAATCAACCTGGCACCCGGCATTTTTGCGCGTATTTCGTTAAACGCCTCAAAAATAATCTCTTCCTCGCCGGAGCGCGTGCTGCCTGCAACAATGACAAAATTACCGTTACCGAACCCTATGGATGTTTTTTTCGCCATGGCATGTTCCGGCGGACGGTCATATTTAAGGTTACCCGTAACTGAAATTTTTTCTGCCGGCACGCCCAGGCTTATGAAACGGCCGGCATCTTCCGCTGAACGCGCAGCTATACGGCTTACCGATGAAAGCCAGTATTTCCAGAACAGCCCGGTCGCGCTGTAAAACGGAAATGAACGCGCCGAAAGCCGGCCGTTGACCACGATAGTGGTTACGTTCATTTTTTTTGCAGCCCATAAAAGCCCCGGCCAAAACTCCGTTTCAACCAGCAGAAGCCCGCGCGGTTTTACCTGTCGCATGACGCGCGCGGTAAGAAATCCGAAATCCAGCGGCGCAAAAAACAGTTCATCGGCCAGCCGCATATTTTCGGCGTACTGTCGCCCGGCAAGGGTGTGAACGCTCATGTATATGCGGTAATCTTTTAAGTAAGCCAGCAGCGGCTCGACGGCGCGCACTTCGCCTATTGAAGCGCAATGCACCCAGAGCGCCGGCCTGGAATCAGCCGTGCTTATAAATTCCTGCATCCCGAACCGCTCCCGCCACCGGTAAAAAAACTCGGTTGCCAACCGCGTACGGTAACGCAGCAGGAATAAAACGAGTATCGGAATAAAGAAAACGGCAAGAATAAGGTTGTAAAGTAGTATCATCAACCCGGAAAACCCCTGTTATTTCGTCTTTTTCTTAACTGGCGACCATGGGATGATGCCGCATGAGGAATAAAGTGGTTGCATGGAAGAAGTGCCGGTAAGGTGTACGCCGATTTTATCCCCGGGCAGGAGAGTAAAAACCGATTGGTGCGTTTGCTGCGGTAACGGCATCCGCTCAAGAAGTTCGCAGGATTCCTGCCGGGCTTCTTCGGCTAAAAGCCGTCCGATGAAATTGGCAGTCTGCTCCAGAGCTTCCAGCGCGAGGCAGTGAAGTATCTGGCTTAAAATGGCCTCTTGCCTGCGCTGGGCTTCTTTCACCTCGGTATCCAGCGTTTCGTTGACCGTTGTAAGAAATATTGTTG
>MGVF01000126.1 GCA_001800355.1 Elusimicrobia bacterium RIFOXYA2_FULL_50_26 | reverse complement strand
CGTGTCGTAAATCCATAATTCGGCGCCGTTGTCGGCCACTACGGGAACGTTGACCAGAAGATCGTCGTCATCAAGTTCTTTCTTGAGCTCAGATATAATCAGTTCTTCGGCGGCGCGCATCGTGTTGCCGCTGAGTATCGAATATTTGTTGCCGTTCCTGATATAGGCTGCTATTTCACGCATTAAATGTTTTACGGTTTCCCCGCCGGATGAGCGCGCGACTTCCCCGACGCTGGCAGCTATGTAATGCGCGCGGGACGGCTTTACCTTGCCCGATAACGAAAACAGGAATGCCAGCAGCGGCAGCGTGTAGTGATATTGCGAAACCGCCTTCTTATCGCCGGCTTTGCGGGATTGCCCGGTATCGGATATCGAGGCGAACCTGCCCACGAGGGGGGAAATGCCTTTATTTTCAAAATAAGCCAGGTCGTCTTCGCTTATGTTAAAGGTGTCCAGCGCGTGTTTGCCTATTTCAAGCGGGCGCCTGGACGTATCCGAGCCGATTTCGTCTATCTCCTTGCCTTCGCCGTCGAGGAATTGCTTTAACAGCGGGTCATCCTCAAGCGGCCTGTTAAATACGACGTGGGTTACGAAATCGCCGAAAGAACATTGAATGCCGAGCGATTCATTAATTGAGCACTCCAGCGATTCTATGAGCGATTTCGGGGTGTGGTTCATGGTTTCGACGTCCTGCGTCGTGTTGAATAAAAATACTATTTCAACGCCCCGTTTTTTTGCGGCTGTCAATTCCTCCACCACGCCCCCGGCCATAAGGTTTACCAGCACGCTTGAAAACGCGCTTCCCGGGCCGATTATTATTTTTTTAGAGTTGCGTATCATGGAAATAACCTGCGGGCTTGCCTTTACCTTTACCGGGTTGCCATGGCTGTCGTAGAACCCCGCTTTTTCCAGGGCGCTGCACTCGTGCAGGGAGGAGGTTATTTCTTCCTGGCCTTCCAGTTTATTTCCGTCGGAAAGCGTGGCGATGAAACGTATGTCGCGGAACGTCATGGGGCTTGCGGGCAGCGAAACAACGCTGCTGCCGACGATCGCCATCGCGCGTTCCAGTGCTTTATTGTATCTTTGGGGAACGACCCAGCCGGCGGGGCAGGCATGTTCCGCGTCGAGGCAGGCAAGGAAAATGATATTTTTGATGCTGTGGCTTTCGCCTGCAACGCGTATCTTTCCTTTCCACTTTTTGTCAACGCGCTTAAAATACGGGCGCAGCGTTTCAACGAAAGAATTTATTTCTTTTTCATCCGTCCTGCCGCTGTATTTTTCGGTGCATTGGATTTTTACTTTGTCCAGAAGCTCTTCAAATGTCGCCGCATCGTTTGCGCGGCCGTTGCACAGCCAGCGCTTCCACTCCTCGTCTATCCCGCCCGTTATTGAATTCATTATGTCGCCGGGATGGGGAATGGTTGACGTTTTTACAGCATCGCGGGCGGGTTTCGGGGCGTAGCCGTCTTGCAGCCATGCAGCCGCGACGTCGTCCATGATGTCTTTCGAGCTGCCGCCGTTATCTATGAAGCTTATTACGGACTGGGCATTGCATTTGAAATGCGTTTTGAACATCTCTATTATCTTGTTTGTACCGCTGCCGCCGCCGATAACAAGCACGTCCGCGGGGGTGTCGAATACCGATTTTTTGCGGAACAGCGCCGCGGCTTTCTGCAATAACTTTGCGATTATGCCGTCGGCGGGAGCAGGCGCTGATTTTTCAACCGTTTCACGGCTGGCCTGTTCGAGTGCATTGGCAAGTTCCTTTACAAGCCCCGCTCTTAAGTCTTCATTTTCCGGGACATTTAAGCTTGATGCAAGGGGGCCAACCGCAAGCTGCGGCACGGTTCCGTCCGGCATCCCGTCCCTGACCTGTATTGACGGAAATGCCAGGTTGCCATTTTTGGTAGCGCCAAAGGAAATTTTGGTGAATTTTTTCTTTACGCCTTCCCTCATGGCATATTTGCCGTCCGTCCCTTTCTGCGCCAGTCGGGTGCCGTAATAATTTCCCAGAACTCCGTCGAGGCGCGCCTCGCCGTTGTCATTCTCCTCGACTCCGCCGAGTATTTTCATTATCAGCGCCGCATTTTCACTGGAAATCTTCGCTTCCTTTTTATAGGAAACATCCGTTTTCCTTTCCCATTTGTCCCCGGTATTGTTCAGGACTAACTTGGTGGACTGCCCGTTAGCATAAAAGTATATGGGATTTCCCGCGGCGCCTGATTGCTCGCTGATAATTTTAGTAAGCGGTTCCAGCACGTTTGCATTCGCGTTTTTGCTGTTGCTGTCCGTGAAAAACGACAAATTCACTCCCCTTGCATACAATTCGGCAATGGCATAGGCCAGTTCTTTTCTATCTTCGAGAATATTCTCATAAACTGTCTTTTTCACGCCATTTATTACAATTGTTTTCTTGCCTGTCAACGTGCCGTCAATATCCAGCGCGATGAATCTCGGAAGTCCTTCGTCCGGCAAGTTCGCTATTCTTTCCAGTTCTTTTTGCGTGGCCTCCATGCCTTTGCCGATGGCGCGGGCGCCCTCGACTACATTATTCTGATCTTCGTCAACGGCCAGCACGGTAAGGCCTTTTATCGTAACCAGTGCACCGTCCCTTTCCTCGAGCGAGTTCGTCTGGTTGCCTATATACAGGCCTTCGGATGGCTCAAACCCATTTTCCTTGAGATAATCCCGTACCGAGTCCACCTTGGTCGGCGTCGGATAAACTGAAATATCTATAGTGCTGTCCCCCGCCTCCCGCAGCTCTACCGCCTGACCATTAACAATCACCGACCTGCTTATCCTCTGCCTGGAAATAGGGGACGGAGTTAAGATAGCTAAATAGCTGGCGAGGTAAGATTGAATTGTCGTTGCGATGTCTGTGCTTTCCTTGCGCAGTGTATCGGCGAGGTTGCCGGACATCAGCAAGTCGGCGATGGCGGCTGATATGGTTGGGATTGATTTGTTTAAATGTTCGGCGTCGGCCCGGGCGTGGGCTGTGAGGTGAGTAATGTCTGCCTTTTCTTCTTCGGTTATTGCAAGGGCTTCGTATGCTTTCAGGTGGGCGGCGATGTCTTTCTCGCAGGCGTGCCAGTATTCGAATAGTTCAATTGCAGGTATGTCGCTGCGGGCTTTGTGGTTTTTGCCGAGGAAGTAATCGAGCGCCTTGTAATGAAGAGAGCCGGACATATTAAGCGCAAGCTCTTCGGCAATCTCATGAGCAAGGCGCGCCATAAGCTCGGTGTCATTGGCGAATTTGGCTGTGTCTATATTTAATGTGTCGCCTGTGCCGGCTTCTAAAGTTTCAATTCGCGCAAGTCCCAGGCCATTACTTGTGGCGACATAGTTTGTATTATATTCCTTAAAGATAATTTTGCTGATATGTGTTTTACCTTCGTTTGTCCGCAGGCGGTTGAAATAATCAAGCGTCCTCGCGGCTGGCTCACTTATGGTGGCAATCCGGCTTACATCGTATTCGGACTTCCTGCCAGTTTCTCTCATATCCCCTTGCGCCTGTTGAAGCAGGTTGCTTACAGCAAGCTGCAAATTCCCGGCAAATTTCACGCCCAGGCTTTTTTCGAGAGCATCGATCGCCGCCGCCAAAGCCTGTTTGCCCACGCCCAGGAATCCGGCCTTATCTTTTATTAATTCCTCTTCTATTCTTTTGTTGAGAGCATGTTCAAAGAAGGTGCAATCAGAACATTTGCCGTTCGCGCATTTTTGCGGATCAAGATGTTTCCATTTATCAGAATCTTTCCAAAAAGTAACGAAATTAAAATCTTCACTGTTTATGTCACCCCTGCCGCTATCATCCATGGTTTCCACCAATGATATTGATGTGCAGGGAAAGAACCTGCCGCTGGCACCCAGAACCGGTATCAGTTTCCATATATGGCATTGACTAAATGGTTTATCAGGTTGACCAGGGTCCAATTCTCTAAAATGTATTGTTTTTGCATATTCAGGGTATTTGTTTTTGAAGTTTTCAATAACCGCTTTTACGTCGTCGGCTTCTTTGTCATCCAACAACATTGATTCGTTAAAATTTGCATACCCGACTTTTGGTATCAGCGGGAAGCTGAATCTTATATCATTTATTTTATTGTTACGCGCCCAATTCAGAATATACACTATATCATCTTTGCTTGAATTCAATTTTGTTATCAAAAACGCTATCGCAATCTCAAATTGATTTCCATTTTCATCACGGTTATTACTGAGATTTTCAATATTATTAAGGATTTTAGTGAATGCTTTCGGATCGGTAGCTTTATGTGTTTTGTTATAAGCATTTTCACCACCCGCATCAAGGCTTATCCTTATGGTATCACCCTGCCTTAAATACTTTGCCACATTTAGAAGCTTTTCACCGTAATAAAAATTTGAAAATAGCTTCAATGAAAGCCCTGATTCTTTAACAACTTTGATAACCTTATCAATGTCCGGATAGAGGAGCGGCTCTGTGCTGTTTCCAGAAAACAGAACTCTTTGGACACCCATTGTTTTCAAGCTTTTGATCAAAGCGATTAATTTCTCTGGCTCTATGCCTCTGACTTTTTTCGCCAGTAAATTTGTTTTATCTTCGCCTCTCGTGCACCAGATACAATTATTGTTGCATGGCCTGGGCTGCAATTCAAAATAGGGGTGTATCTCAATTGAAAACGGCGCTTCGATTGGTTTTCCAAGTAACATTTTTTGCACATCTTTTAATGTAACATACTCTGCAAGCCATGATAAATAGTTTGAAAAAATAGACGAGT
This sequence comes from Elusimicrobia bacterium RIFOXYA2_FULL_50_26, assembly GCA_001800355.1. GTDB lineage: Bacteria > Elusimicrobiota > Endomicrobiia > Endomicrobiales > XYA2-FULL-47-53 > XYB2-FULL-50-12. The sequence continues at coordinate 17,886 of MGVF01000126.1, read as the reverse complement.
GTTTCAATCTGTCCAAAACAACGGATATCCATAAAACTTCACTTGCGCTATTAGCTATATTTGCGCCAGAATTAATTGAGTCAAGAAAGGATTCTATTTCATTCTTTACTGAATTAGTATTTAACACCTGTTGTTTTAATACATCCGGAAACAGTGGGTTATCCTGGTGAATAATTTGTCCCTCGGCGTCTTTTAGCTCAAAAGAATTTTTTCGGAAATCGAAGGCAATTATCAGTTTGCTACCTTTAATAACAATTTTTCTCTGTTCTCTTTTGCTTTTGCGGGATAGCGATAAATATATTGGAATTTGTTCATACGAAAAGCTGATTTGAGCTTTGTCGGCGCCTTGAATGCTTTGAAGGTTAATGATTTTTTTATCGTCTATCTTTCCAAGTAGAACGTGGAGTATGCTAAACATATGCCCTGCTAAATCCTCTGCGACGGTGGCACTCGTATCAAAACGTTCTTGTATCGGCAAATTTTCAAAATACATTTCAATCTCACGGATTTTTCCTGCGGCTGGCAATGCTTTTGCAAAGGAATGGATATATGGATTATGAATATATTCATATCCAACAGCTATTTGTTTGCCTTTTTCACTGGCTAATCGGATTAAATCTTCCGCTTCCTGTTGAGTCTGAGTTATGGGTTTTTCAATAAAAACATGCTTCCCGGCTTCCAAAGCCTGTTTTGCCAGCATGTAATGCAAGGGATATTGAGTTGCTATAAATACTGTCGCTACAAAAGGCGAATATAATAAACTTTGCAAATATATCTCCGGGGTTACCAGTATGGCTTTCTTCGGGATATCTTCGCTGTTTTTTAGTTCATGGTAATTCGAACGGGCGACACCGAATATCTGCGTATTTTCGGGCACAATTGCCGCCAAGTTATTTAACAATATTTTTCTTCCCCATCTTCCCATTCCAATAACAACAATAGAAATAGGGGACGGAGTTAAGATAGCTAAATAGCTGTCTGGCGATGGCTGGATTGTGTTTTTTCGAACAGTGTCAAGTGCCGCTGGCAGCGTCCGTTCGCCTGTTCCAGGCTGGGCGTCGGTATCTTTCTTGTCGGTTCCTATGCCATAAGTTGACAAACTAACTCCGTCCCCTATGAGTTCTGAAGTGAGCGTGAGCGCGAGCGAGTTGGATAGTATGTCAGCCTGCTGCCTGGCAAGTTTGACGTAAAGAGAATTTGAATGTTTTGAATCTTTAGTAACGTTCGGGGTTATGACAAGGTGGGAAATGTTGCGGTTACGCAGCAGCTGTTTTATGCCCGCAGTGTGAAAGCCGCCGGTTACCATCACTATAATCTGTGAGTTTTTGAGAGCTTCGGAAACGGTTGTTACCGGTTGCTGCGTGCCATTGCCAGAAGCGTCAGCGTCTAAGCAATCTTGTCGTTGGTTTTCAAAACTGCGAGATTGCTTCGCTTCACTCGCAATGACGCTGGTGGCGGCAATTGTGTGTAAAATCGGTATGTTATTTAAAAAGGCCTCGTTTCTTTCGGAATTAACCTTGTAATACTCGTTGAGAATTTCAAAATCGCCCGAGAGTTCCTCAATCTCGTTTTTGAAAAAAGCATACTTGCCCCAGATTTTGCGGAATTTTTCAAATCGCCGGGTAAAATATGCGTAATCGTCGGCAGCCAGGCGGTTTAGAAGGTAATCCTTGAAATATTGGAAGAAATCCGCAAGGAAAGACACCTCAAGTTCGCAGGTATCGCGGCAGAGGGATAGTCTTATTTCCTGCGTCAGCCGTTTTTCCTCTTCTATAAGTTGCACCGGGTTTATGTTTTGATTTTTCTCCACGTAATCGAAAAACCGGTACAAATCTTTAAAATTATTTTTGAAATCAATTAATTCAGGGCGTTTTCCCAGCTTTGCAAGATAAATGTAAAGCTCGTCCTGATTCGAGAAATTATCCGTCTTTTGAAGCAGCGAGTTGTAAACGCCAAACGATACCCTGGATTTCAGCGCCTGCATGAACAGCCTTAGCTGTTGCGGTATTCTTTTGTATTTTATTTTCCCGCCCAGCTGCTTCAGATCCAGGTAGTCGTTGATGGCCGGATAGGCGTCCATGTTGACGGCATGGTTGTAGCCGGCAAGAATCTTGTAGTATTTCTCGCTTTTAATTCGGCCATTTTTATGTTTTGCGATAGTATCGTTAAATCTCCGGCTGGCCGGGCAAAGGTGCTTTGCCTTCATAAACTCAAGGCTGCGTTCAAGCTCTTTTATCCTGGATTCAAAATACTCTTTTCTATCAAGTATTTTTCCGAGGCGGACGATATTCCGGCGGTGAAGAGATTCATCTTCCAGGCCTTTTAGCAAATCCGGCCTGCCGGATGTTATAGAGTAGTATTCGCTTCCGGTAAGCTTGCCTTGCTCAATAAGGTTTTCAGTGATTTTCTGCCGTAGCTCCTTATCATTTATGTTACATAGCCATGAGGTGCTGATGTTACCATAGCCGCCTTCAACGTACACTTTATCCAACCCGTACTTGTTATCAAGCGCCGCGAGCAGTTTTGAAATATTTCGTTGAACTTCCGGGTGGCAGTGAATATCCTGAATATTGATAACAAGCGGCGGGTTGCTGCCGGGCGTGTTTCCATTTACAATATCAGATTCGGTTATCCTTCCGTAACTGTGGGGAATTATAAAGCCGTCAAGAGCCTGGCTCAGGGAGGAGGTATCAGTAGTTGTATCAGCCGCGGCCAGGAGAGCTTCTCCAGCCACGGAAGAGACGATGAAGCAGCTTAATGTGATGATTGATATTATCTTTTTCATAAATTAAAAAACCCAACTACCTTGCGGCATAGTCGGGCGAATATATCTTGCATGATAAAGCTGTCCTCCACGGGAGGTTGCTTTTCTTAAGCAAGATAAAATATACCAGCAGAAATATGTAAATAAAAATGCCGCGTCCGGGTGGCGCATTTGACTGAAACGTAATGCATTGTGTTAATTGAGAGCGTGAGGCTATAAGCCATTGTCCGGTGATTGCGCTTTTATTTATTGTATTACCGGGCTTCTGCGGAGCTTTGAAAATAGAAAATATTGAGGATGTATTTGTTTCGTTATTATTGTGCGGTTTGCCTGCCGGTTTAAATTCGGGGAACAGGGAGATATTCTCCATGACCAGATTTTTTACTGAATTTATAAGCGAGCCGGTTTGCTCCAGCAATTCGTACGTGCAAGTTTGAACACCAGGCAAGTGCCGTTTTTGCGTTGGCAGCTCGATATTCGCCATTGCTGTGGAACTGTTGAATAACACGCAGAAGAGGGATGCAAAAATAATATTTTTATTCATAGCCTTGGAAGCCTTCGCGTTGACAACATATATATATGTAATATTTGCCAGATGTGAAAAATATTAAAAAAAGAAGTGATATTTTTATAAAATTTTAAAAAGTTCATTTCTTGCAAGTCAATGTTCCTGTAAGTGAGAATGGCCAATAATTTGATATAATTCTATGGTAATGAAAAAATCCTGTATCCGGTTTGGCAAGCATTGTTCCCTGCGCAGGGGGCTTGTCGGCGCGCTGGATGAAGCGAAGGCGCTGGGCTGCGAGGCGATGCAGATTTTCACGCGCAGCCCGCGCATGTGGCGCATGAAGCCGCCGGACATGGCAGAGATTGTAGAGTTTAACCGGCGCCGCGCGCAGGCCGGCATTTTTCCGCTGGTAGTGCACACGCCATATCTTCCAAATCTCGCGACCTCGGACAAATTTTTATACGAACGTTCCGTACAGGCATTTACCGAAGATCTTTTGTTGTCGGCGTTGCTGAAAGCCGATTATCTTGTAATCCACCCGGGTGCATATTCCCCCGGTTACGTCGAAAAAGACGGCATCTCGGCGGTTTCCGCCGGTATCAACAGGGCATTATCCGCAGCCGGCGGCTTAACAATGGTGCTTCTTGAAAATATGGCCGGCGGCGGCCGGCGGCTTGGCAGCAGTTTCCGGCAATTGGCCGCCATGATCGAAGGTATCAAAGACAAAAGCCGCATAGGAATATGTTTAGATACCGCTCATGCCATTGCCGCGGGATACGATCTTTCGCAGCCGCGCGGGATTGACAAAACGCTTGCTGAAGCTGAGCGCGAGATGGGATTATCGTTCATTAAAGTGGTTCATTGCAATGACTCGCGCGCGCCCCGCGGCTCCGCCCGGGACCGGCATGAAAATCTTGGTAAGGGATATATAGGCGTAAAAGGTTTTTCCTGCCTTGTTCGGCGGCTTTCGCCCGTTGCCGCGGCCGGAATAATTGAAACTCCGGCAGAGCCGGAAGGTTCCGACAGGCGAAATCTAAAGTTATTATTCAAATGGCGCTTGTTGATAAAATAAATTTTTCATATAATGAAAGAATCGCTGTGTCTCTTTGGCAGTTTGAGGTCATTGCGAGCGAGAGCGAAGCAATCTCCTGATGAAAAGCGAGATTGCCGCGCCCTTCGGGCTCGCAATGACGACGACAACTTATAAACGCTAAAGAGACACGAATCTCTGATAAAATGAAAAACGAAAATAAGACAAAAGAACAACTGGTCAACGAGATTAAGAAATTGAAGGCGCAGCTCTCGGAATTGCAATCGCTTGAGAGCGGGCATAAGCGACACGAAAAGGAGTTGAGGGACTCCGAGGCGGCTTACAAGACTTTTTTTGAGAATACCGGCACGGCGATAGCCATTATAGAAGATAACATGACTATATCGCTGATAAATACGGAATTTGAAAAGGTGACGGGATACTCAAAAAAGGAAGTTGAAAACAAGATGGTATGGGGTGATCTCGTCGCAAAGGAAGACGTTGATAAGATGAAGGCCTTCCACCGCGCCCGTCGCCATGACCCTGAAAGCGCGCCTCGCAACTACGATTTTCGCTTCATTGACAAGGCCGGAAATTGTAACGAAGCTTTCGTAACGGTTGCCATGATCCCCGGCACGAAAAAGAGCCTGGCCTCGCTTATTGACATTACGGAGACGAATTCCCATGCCCGTGAATTCATGGAAAGTGAAAAACGGTTCAAGGAATTGTGGGATAACGCCCCGGTGGCATATCATATACTGGATATAAACGGGACGATAGTGCGCGTTAACCAGACTGAATTAAAGATGCTGGGTTATAAACTTAGCGAGATGACCGGCAAGCCGATTTTCGATTTTATTGTTCCTGAACAGCGTGATAAGGCAAGAGAGCGGTTTTGCCAGAAGATAGACGGTAAATACATGTCCAAATCCGAAAATCGCGTCTATATACGCAAGGACGGCACAAGCGTATACGTTTCAATAGACGACATAGTGGAGCGCGATTCCTCGGGCAGGGCAAGTGGCATACGCTCTACCATGGTGGACATAACGGAACGCAAAAAATCCGAAGAGGACCTGCGGGAACAGAAAGAATTTTCAATCAAGCTGATACAAAATTCAACCACGCCTACTTTTGTTCTCGATGCACAGCATAACGTAATTATCTGGAACAAGGCCTGCGAAAAAGTTACCGGCATAAAGGAATCGTCGGTAATACGCACGGATTCTCACTGGAAAGCATTTTATGACAGCCGCCGCATGACATTGGCGGATATAATTATCGAAGGCAATTACAAGGAAATTTATAACAGCGAAAACAGTTACTGCAAATCGGATATACTTTCAGAAGGGCTTCATAACGAGGAGTGGTTCGCAAACCTCGGAGGCAAAGAGCGTTACATAGTTTTTGATGCGGCTCCCGTCTATAACAGCAAGGGTGAACTGATCGCCGCCATCCAGACATTGAGGGATATAACCAGCCATAAATGCGCCGAGGATGAACTGGAGCGCAGTTTCAAAAAATTGCAGACGACACTCGAGGAGACGGTCAATGCTCTTGCTTCAACTGCTGAAAAGAGAGATTCTTACACGGCTGGCCACCAGCACCGCGTTACCATGCTTGCCTGCGCCATCGCCCAGGAAATGGGCCTTCCCGCAGGCCAGATAGAGGGGGTGCGGGTTGCCGCGACCCTGCACGATATAGGTAAAATTTATGTGCCTGCCGAAATATTAAATAAGCCGGGCCGTTTGATAGATCTTGAGATGGGCTTAATAAAAATTCACCCCAAAGTCGGTTACGACATACTTAAATCCATACCATTTTCCTGGCCCGTCGCGCAGATTGTTTTGCAACACCATGAACGCATAGACGGTTCCGGCTATCCGCTGGGTTTATCCGGCGGAGACATACTTCTTGAGGCGCGCATTTTAAGCGTGGCCGACGTCGTCGAGGCGATAGCTTTTCACCGGCCGTACCGGCCGACAATGGGAATTGATAAAGCCATGGACGAAATATCGCTGCATAAAGGTATTCTTTACGATGCCAACGTGGTTGACACATGTTTAAAGGTATTCAGCAAGGGCGGGTTCAAGTTCGAATAGCGGTACATGGCGGGGGTGGGGGATGAGTAAAACCAAATCACCGGAGCAAAATTCCATAAATCATTTGCGTGGAAGCGCGACTGTTGCATCCAGCGGCGATGAACTTGTCATTCAGGGCGAACTCGCGCAGAAATGCCTGGATATTGCCGGCGTCATACTGGTTGTCATAAATGCCAGGCAGGAAGTATCTTATATAAATAAAGCCGGTTGCAGAATACTTGAGTGCAAACAGGGTGAAATAATCGGCAAAAACTGGTTTGATAATTTTATTCCGCAAGGAATTCGCGAACAGTTAAGATCATATTTTGAAAAATTGAAATCGGGATATATGCCTGCAACCCAACCATACGAAAATCCTGTTCTAACGGCCAGGGGCGGGGAAAAACTTATTTCCTGGGTTAACGCTGTGTTGAAGGACGATAATGGCCAGGTAACCGGCACATTGAGTTCCGGTGAAGATGTAACGGAACGCAGGGCCGTCGAGCGGGAGCTTGCGGCGTCAAAGGAAACCGCTGAAAAACGCGCCCAGGAGGCGGAAGAAGGGCGCTGGATACTTAAGGCGCTTATGGATAATATCCCCGAGGGTATAACCATAGTGGATGCGCCAAGCGTTGCCGTGCGCATGATGAGCAGGTATGGCAAGGAAGTATCCGGCACGGAGAGGTACGGGCATGAGGAAATGCCGCCCGAACAATGGCGCATGTATCACCCGGGCGGTATTCGCCTCGCCAAGCCGGAAGAGCTGCCGCTTATGCGCGCCACAAGGTATGGAGAGGTTATAATCAATGAGGAGTGGATGCTGCAACGGCCTGACGGCAAGATGATTTTCATACTGGCAAATGCCGGCCCTATCAAAGACGAAAAGGGAAAAATAGTAGGCGGCGTAATAGCCTGGCGGGATATTACTGAACGCAAGCAGCAACAGGAGAAACTGAAAGAAAGCTACGAAAAACTGCAAAAAACTATCGGCGGCATAGTGGATGCGATAACCAAAATAGTTGAAACAAGGGATCCCTACACGGCAGGCCACGAAAAACGCGTGGCCGAGTTGGCCGCCGCCATAGCCGTGGAAATGGGATTTTCCGGGGAGCAGGTTGACGGCATACGCATGGCTGCAACCATCCATGACATAGGAAAGATTTACGTGCCCGCGGAAATATTAAGCAGGCCGGGGCGGCTTTCGGATATGGAATTCGGGATAATAAAAACCCATCCGGCCGCAAGTTACGAGATATTGAAGGTCATAGATTTCCCCTGGCCCGTGGCCCAGATAGCCTTCCAGCACCAGGAGCGCTACAACGGTTCCGGCTACCCGCTCGGGCTTTCGGGCGAGAATATTCTTATCGAAGCGCGCATCCTTGCCGTTGCCGACGTGGTAGAAGCCATGACGTTTCATCGCCCATATCGCCCCATGGTCGGAACCGATAAGGCGCTGGAAGAAATAGAAAATAACCGCGGTATCCTCTACGACCCCAAAGCGGTAGACGCCTGCCTGACGCTATTTAGAAAAAAAGGTTTCGCGTTTAAATAAATACATTCGCGTTTTGGGCGGCGGTTTGATATAATATCGGCCATGGAAATATCTATTGAAAAAATCGTTTATCCCGGCAAGGCGCTGGGGCGCGGGGCTGATGGGATCGCCACTTTTGTCGACGGCGCGCTTTCCGGCGAGGTGGTTGACGTAACCGTAACGCGCAATAAGAAAACGTTCAAGGAAGCGGTATTAAATACGGTTGTTACGCCTTCGCCCCGGCGTATAGAGGCGCGGTGTCCTTCGTATGGCGCCTGCGGGGGGTGTTCCTTTCAACATGCAGATTACACGGATCAGTTACCGATAAAAGAGGCGTATGTCCGTGAGCTGATTTCACCGCTTGGCATTACAGTTAATCCGCTTGTCGCAAGCCCGGATGTGTGGGGTTACCGCAATAAGATGGAGTTCAGCTTTTTTAAGGAAAATGACGGCGGCGCCGGCCTGGGGCTGCATAAGAAAGGCGCTTTTGACCGCTATATTTCAGTGCCTCCGTGCTTTATATGCGATGAAGATTTCACGGCGGTTGTCGGACAGGTTTTAAATTTTGCGCGCCAGTCAGGGCTTGGGGTGTACGATAAAAAGACGCACGAAGGTTTTTATCGCCACCTTGTGCTGCGCAAGGCAAAAAATACCGGCCAGTTGCTCGTCAACCTGGTAACCAACAGCGCTCCTTCTCTTTCTGGCGGTTTTTTTCAACCGTTGATAGATGTTGTAAAAGGAAAAGTTTCCTCGCTCTACCATACTCAAAACGGCAGGATGTCCGATGCCGTGGCCTGTGATTGCCTTACGCTGCTTCACGGCGCCGAAATGATCGAGGAACGGCTTAACGTCGGGCGAAAGGAATACCGCTTCGACATATCTCCGTTTTCGTTTTTCCAGACAAACACGCGGGGAGCGGAGTTGTTATACGACGCTGTTTTGCAGGCCGGCGGATGGAAAAAAGATGATATGGTTCTGGATCTTTATTGCGGCACCGGCACCATAGGCATTGTGGTTGCGCCTTACGTTAAGGAAGTTATCGGCGTGGAGCAGGTTGCGGATGCCGTAAACGATGCCAACAGAAACAGGGATAAGAATGCCGGCGCCAACTGTTCGTTCGTCGCGGGTTCGGTGGAAAAATGGATAAAGCACGGCGACATACCCTCGTTTAACGCCATGATAGTTGATCCGCCCCGCGGCGGGCTTTCGTCAAAAGTTATTTCTTTCATAGCTAAAACGCTTCCGGAAAAAATTATTTACGTTTCCTGCAATCCAGCCACCCTGGCGCGGGATATAAAAGACATAACGGCCCAATCGCCGTACGTTGCCGGCCATGCGCTGTGTGTTGACATGTTCCCTCATACCTTCCACGTTGAATCGGTAGTCTCCCTGGCCAGGAAATAACTGCTTGAAAACCTCGCATAAGTAGGTTATACTTACGAACAATAATCTCCCACTTAATAAGTTGCGCGGGGTTCCATGGAACAGCCGGAAATCAAAGAACAGTTCGTCAGAGAAATAGCGCAAAGCACCATAATTCCAGCATTGGCGGGATTCGGTTTCCTTGCCTGGCTTTATGGAATGATAAGATCGCCCTACCCGGGAATATTAATATTCCCTTTAAGCGCCATCCTTTTAATACCACTTTATCTTTTTTCCGGTTTTTTGTACGGCGGCATACTTTTGAGCCTGCTTACGCTCATAGGTTTTCTTTCTTTCACGTTGACGCGCGTGCAGGCATTCCCGCTGATATATTTCCTTGAAGTACTATGGTTGTGGGCCATGATCATGGCAGTGAGGCGTTACCAGAAGTCATACATTGACGGCCAAAACCGGATGCGCGAAAACGAGGAAGTGCTTGAAACCAGGAGGGCATTGCTGGACTCGGCGCTAAACGAAATGAGCAAACGTAAATCAACGCTTGAACGCCGGATAATGGATTACCGCTCCCTGGGCCGGATGGTGCGTGATTTTTCATCCACGCTTGCCGAGGATAAAGTTATTCCGCTTATAGCCGATACGGCCTCAAAATTCATAGGACGCGGCGTGTGGAAAGTCAAAAAAAGCACCCATGGCGACGTAGTAGCTCAATACATAAAGAAGCAGAAGTTGCCGCTTATAATAAGCGATCTGTCCGTGGATAACCGGTTTCACGTGGAGCGCCAGAGGTATGCTTCCATGATAGCCATACCGCTGGAAGTTAATAATTCGTTCTGGGGCATACTTGAGGGAATGTCGCAGCAGCCCAACGTTTTTGACGAAGGTGATTTGCGCCTGTTGTCCATCATAGGTGGCATCGCATCGCTTGCATTGAATAACTGCGTTTTGTACAAACATACCCAGGAGCTTGCCATTACCGACGGTCTGACAGGCCTTTACGTACAGGGCTATTTCAAGGATCGGTTGCAGGAAGAAATGCTCCGTTCGCAGCGCCACCGGCTGCCGTTGACGGTGGCCATACTGGACATAGATCATTTTAAGGATTTCAACGATACCTATGGCCATATTGCGGGCGATGCGATCCTGCGGCAACTGGCCGACCTGTTGCGCCACCGCCTGCGCGAAACGGATTTTGTATGCCGTTACGGAGGCGAGGAATTCGGCATAATAATGCTGCAAACCGATATGCGCGAGGCATACAATGTGTGCGACGGTATCCGTCTTAATGTCGAGGCGGAAAGATTCTACCTGCCGGTTGAAAGCTTCAAGCCGGTGCAGGTTCGCGTTACGGTAAGCATCGGGCTTGCGAAATTATCGGGCGGCATAACGCGGGAAAACGAATTGATAAAAATTGCCGACGAAGCGCTTTACCGGGCAAAAACGGGCGGCCGTAACCGCGTCGAGCTGGGTTATAGCGACGGCGGTACGCAATGAAAAAAATCATTGTCAGGTATGTGATTACGCCCTTGTTGCTCGGGATTTTTATTTTCGTCTACAGGTTATTGCCAGATGATTTGTACCGAATGGCGCTAATACCGGTGTTGCTGCCATTCGGCCTTTACATAGGCTACACGTTTCCACCGGCCGTGGCGCTGTTTAACGCCACGGGGCTGGCGCTTTTGTTGTTTACCATCTCGCACCAGTGGACCGGCGCCGTTGTGGGGTCGGGGTTCATGTTTATGGCGGCGGCCATTATTCCGTTTTATTTCCAGCGCCAGAGAGTGTTTGAAAAAGAAGAATTTATGCGGCATTATGAACCGCTGAGCAGGGAACTCGCCGTTTTGCAGGAGCAGGTTGACACGATAAAGATCGAGCTTCAATCATTCGAACAGGAGATAGAACGCATCAGCAACCTGTACGTGCTGGGCCGGGAGCTTGTCGAGCATGTGGATAGCGAAGAGGTTCTCGAGAAGTTGCAACGTATACTCCTGCGCCGGCCCGGCGTTGAATCGGTCGCTATTTTTTCGTGGGAAAAAGGAAACTGGAAATCATTGCAACTTTCGCGCCCGGATGAGAAGGACAGGTGGATGGAGTTTGTGCGCAACCATAAGTACTTGTCCACGGAAAAAGAGCCGTTGCTGATGCCGCCGCCCGAATGGCTGGATAAAAATGCCATGGTTTTCTGGCCCGTGCGCATTGATAAGGCGCTGCTTGCCTCAATCTTCCTGGTTACCGAGCCTGTGGCCGCCCTGCGCCAGATCGAAGAGGGTTCCATATTTTTGCCGCAGATAGCGCTGGGGCTTATCCGCACAAAGTTATTTACCGAGGTAAAGGAGCGTTCGCGCAACGACAGCCTTACCGGGTTATATCGCAGGGGCTATTTTATTGAGCGGTTTGAGACGGAAATAAAACGCGCGGAGCGTTACAAATCGTCATTTTCGCTTTTTATGATGGACATTGACCATTTCAAAAGGGTCAATGATACGTACGGCCACCTGGCCGGCGACGAAGTGCTGCGCGCGCTTGCCAAGTTATTTGCCAGGTACACGCGGCCGGGCGACCTGCTTGGGCGCTATGGCGGCGAAGAGTTTATCGTCCTGTTGCATATGGTAACGCCATATGAGGCGCGGGAAATCGCTTCGGACATAAAACGAGCGGTTTCAAGACACGAGTTCTCCGCGCAGGAAACCGCGTTCAAGGTTACGATAAGTATTGGTATAAGCCATTATCCCGCCGACGGCAAATCATGCGACGAACTTCTTTCTGCCGCGGACCATGCCCTGTATCGTGTTAAGGCGTCCGGCCGTAACGGAATCCTTGAGTTCAACAGCCTGCCGGGCGCCGGGGCCGCGCCTTGACATACGCAACCAAAAAGGATATAATTTTCAAGCTAATTCTAATCTGATGCCGTTTGGCTAAGGCTTTTGCTCTAAAGAACACGAGTTCCTTCTCCCCGGCGGGGAGAAGGATAGGATGAGGGGGAAGTCGTCGGAGTATTGAACCACCCCTCACCTTAATCCTCTCCCCGGAGGGGAGAGGAAACTGATTTGGTGAATATAAAAATTGTAACTAAACGGCATTGAAGCTAATTCATATTTTTGCCTTGTTATGGAGGTCAATTAGATGGCCCGGGTACTGCTCAAGAACGTTTTTAAAAAATTTGGAGATGTGGAAGTTGTCAAAGATTTTAATCTCGAGGTTGCGGACCGTGAGTTCTGTATTCTTGTCGGGCCAAGCGGTTGCGGCAAAACTACTACGCTGCGCATGGTCGCGGGGTTGGAAGAACTAAGCGCTGGCGAGATTTTTATAGGTGAACGCAAGGTTAACGATTTGCCGCCGAAAGACCGGGACATCGCAATGGTGTTCCAGAATTATGCGCTCTATCCCCACATGACGGTATATGATAATATGGGGTTCGGTCTTAAACTCCGGGGTTACAGCAAAAAAGAGATAGACGTACGGGTAAAGGAAGCCGCGGAGATACTTAACATAGGCCATCTTCTTGACCGCAAGCCCAAGCAGTTGTCCGGCGGGCAGCGCCAGCGCGTGGCGGTGGGGCGCGCTATCGTAAGAAAACCGAAAGTATTTCTTTTCGACGAACCGCTTTCAAACCTTGACGCGAAACTGCGCGTTCAGATGCGCGCCGAGTTAAAAAAATTGCACGAGCGCCTGCAAAGCACGATTATTTACGTAACCCATGACCAGACCGAGGCCATGACCATGGGCGATAAGATATGTATAATGAAGGACGGCCTGATCCAGCAGGTGGACGGCCCTTTAAGCCTCTACGATAAGCCCTGCAATAAGTTCGTGGCCGGTTTTATCGGCAGCCCCCCGATGAATTTTTTCGAGGTGGAGGTTGTAAAACGGGATGAGGGCGTTTATTTGAACGAAGGCATGTTCGAGCTTAAGTTGCCGGATTCCTTGAAGGAAAAAACTGCCGCTTACGCCGGGTGCAAGGTTGTTCTGGGCGTGAGACCGGAAGATATTTATGATAAGCTGTTTTACTCTCTCGGGCCAAAAAACGGCAGTGTTTTCAGCGCCACCGTAGAAGTGGTGGAGCCGCTGGGCAGCGAGATTTTCCTGCATCTTAACACCGGCAACAATACACTCGTATGCAAAGTGGATGCGCATAACCAGGCAAAATCAAACCAGGTGATGGAACTTGTAATAAACATAAATAAAATCCATCTTTTCGACATGGAGAGTAATAACGCGCTATTTTAGCAATATGGCTGCCGAAAAAAGAAAACCCGTCCGACTGTCCGCCGGCGAACGTGAAATCATCGCTTCGATGTTCATGAAAACGCTGACACCGGCTTTCATTACAATCATACTTAGTTCAGGCGTATTATATGCAGGCTTGTTGTTTTTGATGCGTAAAACCGGTTTTAATAATTACGGAATAAATCCTGCAGGCAGTACCCAGAACGTATCCCAGTTTATAGCCGCATACTCCTTTATTGCAATTATCAACGTCCTGTTGATACTCTCCTTAAGCATTGCCATTCTTTATATTACCCTGCGACACCTGGTCATGCCTTTACTGCGCATAACAAGGGAAGTGCGGGAACGTTCAAGCGCTTCTCCGTTCCAGGGTATCGTAATAAGAAAAACCGACAAATTGCTTGTGCCGCTGGTTGATCTTATAAATGCTCTCATGAAACAGGCGCGCCGCGATTGACGCGCGAGGAATGATTAAATGAGTTCAAAAGGCTCCGTGCGAAGAAAAACAGTTAAAGAAATTCTCCAGGACAACAAACTGTTGTCGGAAGAACAGTTGCAACAGGCGTTGGAAGAATCCAAGAAAACCGGCGAACCGCTGCAATCGCTGGTTGTCCGGCTTAATATGTTAAGCCGGGTGGACCTGTTGCGCACGCTTTCCCAGGAATGGGGCGTCAAGGCCGTCAACCTCGACGAGATTGAGATTGACCCTGAGACCGTGAAGGCTATACCCGAGGCGGCGGCCAGGCGTCACCGAGCAGTCCCGTTCGTAAAAGAGGAAAACATCCTTTTCGTGGCCATGTCCGACCCGCGCGATTTTTTTGTTATCGAGGACATACAGCTTCGCACCAATTTTGAAGTGCAGCCATACCTTGCGTTGCCCGAGGATATTAACAAGGTGCTGGACAAGGCGTACGGCCTTGCATCTTCGGTAAAACTTGACCAGATTATCGGTATATTGAAGGAAGATTCCGCCGAGGAGCTTACCCTTCAGAAAGAAGAGCTTAAGGTTGACGTTACGGAAGTTGACGCCACTGCCCCGGAAGTCGAACGGCTTGTCAACGCCATTATCCTGGGCGCGCTTCAGCAGAAAGCTTCGGACATACATATAGAGCCGTTTGAGAAAAACCTTATCGTTCGCTACCGCATAGACGGTTCGCTCCGCGAAGCGCCCTTCCAGGTTCCTTTCTCCTTCCGCAACGCGGTAATAGCAAAATTGAAAATCATGACGGAACAGATGGATATTACCGAGCGCCGGCGGCCGCAGGACGGCCGCATCCAGGTTATGGCAAAGGGCAACCCGGTAGAGTTTCGCGTAAATGTCGTGCCGACGGTGTTCGGCGAATCCTGTGTCATGCGCGTGCTGGATCGCGCTTCTGTCCGTGTTGACATGGATAAAATGGGATTCCTGACGGACACCATGGAAAAATTTAAAAATTCGCTTACCAAACCTTACGGCCTGATACTTGTCTGCGGCCCTACGGGATCCGGCAAATCCACCACGTTATATGCTGCGCTTAACTCCATCAATTCGCCCGATACTAAAATTCTGACCGCGGAAAATCCCGTGGAATACAACCTTGCCGGCATCATACAGGTAAACGTGGTGCAGGACATAGGTTTTGATTTTGCCGCCGCCCTGCGCTCATTCCTGCGGCAGGATCCGGACGTTATCATGGTGGGTGAAATACGAGACAAGGAAACCGCGCAGATTGCCATGGAAGCGGCCATGACCGGACACCTGGTATTCTCCACTATTCATACAAACGACGCCCCGTCGGCGGTGGCGCGCCTGCACGAGATGGGGATACCCAGTTTTCTTATCTCCTCTTCGATTGAGTGCATACTTGCCCAGCGGCTTATAAGAAGGGTATGCCCGGAGTGCCGGCAAAAGGTGGAGCTTAGCGCGGAATACCTGGATTTTTTCCATAAATATAATATAGACACGTCAAAAGCGGTGTTTTACAGGGGGCGGGGGTGCGATACGTGCAGCGGAACGGGCTACAAGGGCCGCGCCGGCATCCACGAACTTATGACGATGGACGACCAGCTGCGCTCGCTTATTTTAAAGGAAATCGCGGCAGGCCCCGTGCGCGAGCTTGCCCGGCGCAACGGTATGCGCACATTGCTTGAAGACGGGTTGGTTAAAGTGACCATGGGGATTACCAGCGTCGAAGAGATTCTGGCGTCGGCGCAATAGGGGATACGATGGAAAAGAGTAATGTTTCAGCGGAAAAGTTGAAAGAAGTTTTTGAAATCGCCAAGGGCCTGTCTTCCATAATGGATGTTGACGCGTTGTTAAAACGCATAGACGCGGTTGCCGAAAAGCTTCTGGACGCCGAGGCGTCCTCAATCATGCTGCTTGACGAGGATAAGGAAACGTTGTCTTTCAAGATAGCGACCGGCGAAAAAGGCGGCGTTATCCAGAAGATGAAGGTAAAAGTTGGCCAGGGCATAGCCGGAATTGTGGCGCAGGAGAAAAAGCCGATTATCGTAAACGATGCAGCCAACGACCCGCGGTTCACCGGGCAACTGGACAAGGAATCAGGTTTTAAGACGCGTTCGCTTATATGTGTGCCGATGTTCATAGAAAACGAGTTGGTCGGCATAGTTGAAGTGTTAAATAAGAAAGGCCGTTCCGGATTTTCAGCGGCAGACCAGGAGATTCTTGAAAGCCTTGCGTCATTTGCCGCGGTAAGCATAAACAATGCGCGCACCGTGGACGACCAGCGGAATTTCTTCGTCAATATTTTTGAAATACTTATTACCGCCATCGAGTCGCGGGACAGGAGGCTGACGGGGCATTCCTGGCGCGTGGCTCAGCTTGCTACAGCCATCGGCCGGCAGATGGGGCTGGAAGGCCAGCCGTACAAGGATCTTTATTACGGCGCGCTTTTACATGACATAGGGCTTATTCACATACAGGACGATCTCTCGGTAAGCGAGGGGATAATCACGGGGCGCGACAAGAGCCCCGAGATGAATCACCCAAGGCTGGGAGCCGACCTTATTAAAAATATAAACCTGCTTAAAGGCGCATCCGTAATTATCCGTCATCACCACGAGAACTATGACGGCACGGGTTTTCCCGACGGGCTTGCGGGCGAGAATATACCTCTGGGCGCCCGCATAGTGTCCGTTTCCGAGGCCGTGGATGAAATGCGCATGAGCGGTTTTGCCGAGGACCGGGTGCGCCAGATGATAAAACTCGGACAGGAAACGCGCTTTGACCCGGTGGTAGTGGGCTTGTTTCTCAAAGAGTTTTCCGAAGTAAAAGCATAATTTTAAGGTTGATTCCCGGAACAGGCGCGCCCCTGTTCTATTTTTTATTTACAAGAGGCTAAAGCTATGAAAGATGAAAAAAAACTGTTACGCATGGCCGAGGAGCCTTCGAGGCTTTCGCGCAAATACCATCCGATATACCGCGGCAAGATAGAGATTGTCCCCAAATGCCGGATAAAGGATTTTAACGATTTCGCCCTGTGGTATACTCCCGGCGTTGCGGCGGTATGCAAGGATATACGGCAAACGCCGGAACTTGTGTATGAGTATACAAACAAGTGGAACAGCGTAGCCATAGTTTCCGACGGCACCCGCGTGCTGGGGCTTGGCGACATAGGCCCCGAGGCCGGGTTGCCCGTGATGGAAGGCAAGGCGCTCCTTTTTAAATACCTTGGCGGCGTTGACGCTTTTCCCCTGTGCCTTGGCACAAAAGATATGGAGACGATAATTTCGACGGTAAAGGTGTTGCAACCGTCGTTCGGCGGCATAAACCTTGAGGACATCGAACAGCCGAAATGTTTCCCGGTTTTAAACCGTCTTCGCTCCGAATGTTCAATCCCCGTCTGGCACGACGACCAGCAGGGAACCGCGCTTGTAACGCTTGCCGGCCTGATTAACGCGTTAAAAATCGCTAAAAAAAGCATATCGCGCGCAAGGATAACGCTGGTCGGCGCGGGCGCGGCAAACATTTGCATAGCGCGCCTTCTTATGTCCTACGGCGCAAACCCGGGCAATATAATAATGACCGATTCCCGCGGCACCCTGCACCGCGGCCGGACGGAACTTAAAAATACTCATCCCGAAAAGTGGGATATGTGCGTTAAAACGAACAGGGAAGGCATTGAGGGCGCTATCCCGGACGCCCTCTGTGGCGCGGATGTTGTTATAGCCCTCTCAACGCCCGGCCCCGGCATCATTCGCGGGGAATGGATTAAGGCGATGGCGCCAAAGGCTATCGTATTTGCCTGCGCCAACCCGGTGCCTGAGATATGGCCGTGGGAAGCAAAGGAAGCCGGCGCCCTGGTAGTTGCCACCGGCAGGAGCGATTTTCCAAACCAGGTTAACAATTCGCTCGGGTTTCCCGGC
>MGVF01000125.1 GCA_001800355.1 Elusimicrobia bacterium RIFOXYA2_FULL_50_26 | reverse complement strand
AGCGGAGACGGCGGCCGCAGCCGCGATAGCGCAAGCCGAAGGGCTGAAGTTTCATTCCGATTCAATACGCATAAGAGAGGAAAAATAGTATATGAAGATAGATTTTACCCCGCGCGAAGTTGAACTGCTGCTGATGCTTATCAATGACATTGCCGACGGAGATTTTACATTCAAGGAATCGGCGGTTTATTCAATCGAGGAGCTGTCCATAATCGGGAAACTGGAAGCGGCGCTACGGCAGAATATATCGCTCAAAGAATTCGCGGAAACGATAAACAGCAGCGATCTGAAACATTAACACAGCATGTCATTGCGAAGGAGCGAAGCGACTGCGGCAATCTCGTTGTTGCTACGGGAACAACAACGAGATTGCTTCGGCCAAGGCCTCGCAATGACCGAAAAAATGAATTATGACACAGTCTGTTCGCTCGCGATGACGACAACTTTGGCATTTCTTGCGTAACATCAGTAATTTAACCATTGACAGCCACGGAGATTTTTAAGTGAAATCAAGAAAAGCGGCGGTTGGGCGAAAAACCAGGGAAACGGCAATAAGCGTCGAGTTGAACCTTGACGCCGTAAAACCCGTGCGGATTGACACAACCATACCGTTCATGGACCACATGCTTACGCTCATGGCCGCGCACGGCGCATTCGGCCTGAAGGTTACGGCATCCGGCGACACGCACATAGACGATCACCACCTGGTGGAAGACCTCGGCATAACCATAGGCCGGGCGCTATGCGAGGCAACCGGATCAAAGAAAGGCATTAACCGCTACGGCAACTTCCTGCTTCCCATGGACGAGGCGCTTTCATACGTGGCGCTGGACTTGTCCGGCAGGCCTTTTCTTGAGTACGACGTTTCATTCAAACCTTCGAAATCCGGTTTCGATTTCGATCTCATCCAGGAATTTTTTTACGCGCTGGCAGTCAATGCAAGGATGACTTTGCATATCGCGCTCAAGCGCGGGCGCAACAATCATCACATCGCCGAATCCGTGTTCAAAGGATTCGGCCGCGCCCTGGCGCAGGCTATAGCGGTTAACAGCCGGCAAATAGGCATTCCGTCAACAAAAGGTAAACTGTAACATGGCATCTCCGCGCGTAGCGTTAATTGATTATTCTATGGGCAACCTGCGCAGCGTCGGCAAAGCGCTTGAGCTTGCCGGGGCTACGGTTAAAATAACCACAAATCCGGGGGACGTCAAAGATGCGGCCGCCGTGGTATTGCCCGGCGTCGGATCCTTCGGACCGGCGATTAAATACCTGCGCGGAAGCGGGATGCTTGAAGCAATTACAGGCGCAATATCCGCAGGCAAGCCGTTCCTCGGGCTTTGCCTCGGGTTCCAGCTTTTATTCGATTATAGCAGCGAAGGAGGAAAGCACAACGGCCTTGGCTTTATCCCGGGAGCCGTGAAACAGTTTCGCCTCCCTGCAAAAAAATACAAGGTGCCGCACATGGGCTGGAACAGGGTTTTTCAGCGCAACAAAAGTTCAAAAACCATGTTTCGTAACATACCGGACGGCTCATATTTCTATTTCGTTCATTCATATTACGGCAAACCCTCAACTACGGCTCCGGTGGCGGCCACAACTGATTACGGTATTGAGTTCTGTTCGGCAATCGTGCAGGACAATATATGGGCTTGCCAGTTTCACCCGGAAAAAAGCAGCGCGCACGGCCTGCAACTACTCAAAAATTTTATTAAAACGAGGTAAAAATCCATGCTGATAATTCCCGCGATTGATATTCGTGCCGGTAACTGCGTAATGCTCAAGCAGGGCAGGATAGAGGACGAAACAGTATACTCAAAAGACCCCGCGTTCATCGCAAAGCTTTGGCAGGCGAAAGGCGCAAAACGCCTGCACGTTGTTGACCTCGACGGCGCTTTCAGCGGATCGCCCCAGAACCTTGAGATTGTAAAAAAAATACGCGCAGGCGTTGACATTCCCATTGAAATCGGCGGCGGCGTGCGCAGCATGAAAACCATCTCGACGCTTGTAGAGCTGGGTTTCGATTATGTTATAGTGGGAACGCTTGCAATTTATAACCCCGACATACTGCGCGAAGCGATTGACAAGTACGGCGCAAAGATAGTGGTCGCCGTTGACGTGCGCGACGGCAAGGTGGCTATCGGCGGCTGGAAGGAAACAACAACCGTGGACGCAAGCCAGACCGCGGGAAAGTTGAAGGCCATGGGCGTTGAGGAAATGATTTCCACGGACATAAAAAAGGACGGCACCCTTGAGGGGCCGAATCTGGAAGGCCTGCGCGACATGGCGCGTTCCAGCAACATAAAGGTTATCGCATCCGGCGGAGTATCGAACCTTGAAGATATAAAGAATTTAAAAACACTCGAACCCGAAGGCATTTCCGGAGTAGTAATAGGAAAAGCCCTCTACACGGAAGACATTCAACTTGAAGATGCCATTAAAATCGCCGAAAAAGCGGCTCAGTAATTTATCACTGCGAATAATTCCATGCCTGGACGTAAACGCCGGCAGGGTAGTCAAGGGTACGCGCTTTCTAAACCTGCGCGACGCCGGCGACCCTGTTGAGGTTGCAAGGCGCTACAACCGCGAAGGCGCCGATGAACTGGTATTTCTGGATATTACCGCTTCACATGAGAAACGCCCTATAACGCTGGATGTTGTCCGCAGAACCGCGGAACAGGTGTTTATTCCCCTGACAGTTGGCGGGGGGATAACCAGGCTTGAAGACATTCGTGTTCTTCTTGCAGCCGGCGCGGACAAGGTTTCACTTAACACGGCGGCCGTTCTAAAACCAAAGCTGATTGCCGAGGCTGCGCGCAAATTCGGCAACCAGTGCATAGTCGTGGCAATTGACGCAAAGAGAAAAACCGGAAAAAAGAACTCCTGGCAGGTATTTATTCACGGGGGCCGGACGCCGACCCGGCTTGACGCGGTAAGCTGGGCGCGCACCGCGGAAAAACTGGGAGCCGGCGAGATACTCTTAACCAGCATGGACGCGGACGGAACAAAAAACGGCTATGACATCGAGCTTACGAGCGCCGTGTCAAAAGCCGTAAAAATCCCGGTTATCGCTTCCGGCGGCGCAGGCACGCGCGATCATTTTGCAGACGCATACGAGGCGGGCGCTTCGGCAACGCTTGCGGCTTCGCTTTTTCATTACAGGGAACTTTCAATCAAACTGCTGAAAAATCACCTGAAAAATAAACACATCCCCGTGAGGGATTCATAGGAATTTTTTATGAAATTTATCTCATCTTTGAAATTTGATTTAAACGGGCTTATACCGGCCATCGTGCAGGATTGGAAAGACGGCACGGTGCTGATGCTTGCATACATGAACAAAGAGTCCGTCAAGCGCACCGTAAAGACGAAACTGGCCACGTTCTGGAGCCGTTCGCGCCAAAAGTTCTGGGTAAAGGGCGAAACCTCCGGCAACGTGCAAAAGGTAAAGGAACTTACGTACGATTGCGACGGCGACTGCCTGCTCGTTAAAGTTGAACAGGTGGGCGGCGCGGCCTGCCATACTGGGTACCGGAGTTGCTTTTACCGCAAGCCCATGCCGAACGGGAAAAATAAAATCGTAAGCAAAAAAGTTTTTGACCCCGGGAAAGTATACCTATGAAGCGGCTGCTTGTTCTTGTAATAATTGCGGTTGCCATCTCCCTTTTCCTGCGTGCATACTGCATCGAAGGAATATACGTGGCGTCGGCATCCATGGAACCGACGCTTAACACCGGCAGCTACTTTTTCCTTGAAAAAGTAAGTTACCGTCTGCACCCGGTAAAACGGGGCGACATAGTGGTTTTCCCGTCTCCGGCCAGCGCGCAGGATAAAGATTTAATCAAGCGCGTTATAGCGGTTGCAGGAGACACGATTGAGATTAAAGAAAAGGTTGTCTTCATAAACGGCGTTGCCTTGAACGAGCCTTACGTCCAGCACACACGCGCCAATGAAGAACTTGTGGACGATAATTTTGGCCCCCTGAAAGTGCCGACTAAAATGGTGTTCGTAATGGGCGACAACAGAGACGAATCCGGAGACAGCCGGGACTGGAAGGATTCAGCCACGCACCAGCACATTTATTTTATAGCCGTGGAAAACATAAAGGGACGAATTTTGGAGTTGTACTGACACATGAAAAATACTTCTAATAAAACCATTTACCCGGATTACGGAACCTTTGAGAAACTGGCAAAGCAGGGAAATATCGTTCCCGTATACCGCGAGATACTCGCGGATCTGGAAACGCCGGTTTCAACGTTCATGAAACTTGCCTCCGGCCGACGATATGCGTGCCTGCTGGAAAGCGTTGAAGGCGGCGAACGCTGGGGCAGGTATTCGTTTATATCATGGAATCCGCGGCTTGTTTTTGCAAGCAAGGGCTCAAGTTTTTCCATAGAACCGCCGGATAAACCCTTCGCATGGAAACATACCGACGACCCAATGGGTGAATTAAAGCAGCTCATGTCCACCTTTATGCCGGTGGAAACAGCCGGTCTTCCAAGGTTCTGGGGCGGAGCCGTCGGATATGCGTCCTATGACATGGTGCGATTCTTCGAAAAACTGGATAATAAACCCAAGGACGAACTTTCGCTGCCGGACTCGATATTCGTTTTAACTGACCGCATAGTTATCTTCGACCACCTCTCGCATACGATGAAGATCGTCGTCTGTGTCGCCATTCCGCAAAAAGGAAACTTAAAGGCAATATATGGCAACGCGCAAAAAGAAATAGACGCGATAGCGAACGCTCTGGGCAAATCGCTGCATAAACAGCCCTCAAAGCCGCGCGCACGGGGCGCAATTACGTCCAATTTGACACCGGAACGCTTCTCGGAAAATATCCGAAAGGCCAAACGTTACATACACGCAGGCGACATAATTCAGGTAGTGCTGTCCCAGCGGTTCCGCAAAAAAGTCAGCGTTCCTTCGCTCGACATATACAGGGCATTGCGGGTGGTAAACCCGTCGCCTTACATGTATTACCTGAAATTGGGCGATTTTGAAATAGCAGGCTCCTCGCCGGAAATACTCGTGCGAAAAGAAGACATGCTCTGCGAAACGCGCCCCATAGCCGGCACGCGCCCGCGCGGGGCTACACCAGGCGAAGAAGAACGCCTTTCCCGTGAATTGCTTGCCGACCCCAAGGAATGCGCGGAACATATCATGCTTGTAGACCTCGGCCGTAACGACCTTGCCCGCGTATGCACACCGGCATCGGTACACGTGCCGCAGCTTATGATAATAGAGAAGTACTCTCACGTTATACATATCACCTCTTCGGTAAAAGGAACGTTGAAGCCAGGTACCGACTCGTTCGACCTGTTCCGCGCATGCTTTCCCGCCGGCACGGTATCAGGCGCCCCCAAGGTGCGCGCCATGGAAATCATAGACGAACTTGAACCTGCGGCGCGCGGGCCGTACGCGGGATCCGTGGGTTATTTTTCATACTCCGGAAACATGGACATGGCAATAACCATACGCACGCTGGTAATTAAGGACGGCTACGCTTATGCCCAGGCCGGGGCCGGCATAGTGGCCGACTCCGTGCCGGAGAAAGAATACCAGGAATCGAAGAATAAAGCGGCCGCGTTGTTTGCCGCAATTGAAAAGGCAGAGCAGGGATTATGATTCTCGTCATAGATAATTTCGACTCATTCGTTTATAACATTGTGCAGTACCTTGGAGAGTGGGAAAGAAACGTCCGGGTATTCCGCAACAATGCGGTTACTATCAGGGAAATAGAGCAGCTGGCGCCGGACGCGATACTTATTTCACCGGGACCCGGCGCGCCCAAACAGGCCGGCATATCGCTTGAAACACTTACCGCATTCGCGGGGAAAATACCGATACTCGGCGTCTGCCTGGGACACCAGTGCATGGGCGAGGCGTTCGGCGGGAAAGTTATAAACGCGCCGCGACTGATGCACGGTAAAACATCCCCGATAATTCACGACGGCAAAACTATTTTCAAGGGGCTTGCCAACCCGTTTACCGCCACGCGTTACCATTCGCTTATAGTCGAAAAAAAATCGCTCCCGTCTTCGCTGGAAATATCGGCGCGCACAAAAGAAGGCGAAATCATGGGGCTTCGCCACAGGAAACATCTTGTTGAGGGCGTACAGTTCCATCCGGAATCCATTCTAACGGAGGAAGGTAAAAAGCTTATTCATAATTTTATCACTCTCTCAAGGAAAACAAAAAAATGATAAAGGACGCCATCAACAAGCTGGTAAACGGCAACAATCTTACGGAATCCGAGGCCGCCGATACCATGACGGAAATAATGTCCGGCGAAGCTACCGAGGCGCAGATAGCATCGTTTATCACCGCCCTGCGTATAAAGGGTGAAACCATAGAAGAGATTACCGGCTGCGCCCGCATCATGCGCAAGTTTGCCACGCCGATCCGCCTGCGCACAAGGATTGACGTGGACCGCGACGACATAGGCATTGACGCCGAAACCATCCTCGACACCTGCGGCACGGGCGGGGACGGCACATGCACGTTTAACGTGTCAACCGCCACTGCATTTGTAGTTGCCGCCTGCGGGCTGACGGTTGCAAAACACGGCAACCGTTCCGTATCCAGCACGTGCGGCAGCGCGGACGTGCTGGAAGCGCTCGGCGTAAACCTTAACGTTACGCCGGAAAAAGTTGAAACCTGCATAGAAAAAACCGGCATCGGATTCCTGTTCGCGCCCTCGCTGCACGGAGCGATGAAATACGCCATAGGCCCGCGCCGCCAGATCGGCATACGCACTATTTTTAACGTCCTCGGGCCGTTGACGAACCCTGCCGGCGCCACGGCGCAGGTGCTCGGCGTTTACAGCGCCCGCCTGGTTGAAATGCTCGCTTACGTTTTGCGAAACCTGGGAACGAAACGCGCATGGGTTGTCCATGGCGAAGACGGCATGGATGAAATAACCATAACCGGCCCCACCACGATTGCCGACCTTAACAACGATGAAATAAATCTATTTACCATAACACCGGAGCAGTTCGGGCTTAAAAGCGCATCCCTTGCAGAATTAAAAGGCGGCGACGCAAAACAGAACGCCGGCGTGATAGAAGAAATTTTTGAAGGCCACAAGGGTCCGCGCCGGGACATCGTTCTTCTAAACGCGTCCGCGGGGCTTGTTGTGGGCGGCAAGGCGCGCGATATGAAGGAAGGCATAACCCTGGCCTCCGGCGCAATAGATTCAGGGAAGGCGAAACAAAAACTTGCGGAATTGATAGCTTTTACAACCGCTCTCTGACATGAATATTCTTTTTGAAATCGCCGAAAAAAAACGTGAGCGTCTTGCGCAAAGAATAAAAGATGCGCCGGTTGAAACGTTGATGGAAAAACTCTCATCGGCCCCGGCGTGCCGCGGTTTTAAAAACGCAGTTTCAGCAGCCGGCCGCATCAATATTATCGCCGAGGTAAAACAGGCCAGCCCGTCGGCGGGAATAATCAGCGCGGATTTCAATCCCGCGGCGCAGGCGGCGCGTTACCAGAGCGCGGGCGTGGCCGCCATCTCGGTTTTAACGGAAGAAGACTATTTCAAGGGATCGCTCGATCACCTTGTGGCCGTAAGAAAGCGCACATCGCTTCCGGTGCTGCGCAAGGATTTCATAATAGATACCTACCAGATATACGAATCCCGCGTTTACGGCGCGGATGCGATACTTCTGATAGCCACATTGCATGAACCCGGCGTGTTGAGGAAATTTTTGGAGATTGCGGAAACGCTCGGCATGGATTGCCTGCTGGAAATACATAATGAACAGGAACTTCAAAAGGTGAGCGGACTGCCGTTCGGGATTCTCGGCATTAACAACCGCAACCTTGCGGATTTCAGCGTTGATCTTGCCTCAAGCGCCAGGCTGGCGACGATGGCAGGCGAAGGAAAAACAGTGGTTATCGAAAGCGGCATAAAAACCGCCGACGACATTGCCATGTTCACGAGCAAAGGCATTTCAGCATTCCTCATCGGAGAAACGCTTATGAGAAGCCAAAATGTAGCCGCAACAATAAAGGACATGACCGGAATATGATTAAAATTAAAATATGCGGAATCACGAACATCCAGGATGCCACCCTTGCCGCCAGTTTAG